>NZ_JALCYX010000109.1:0-10724 GCF_022690695.1 Anaeromyxobacter sp. SG17 | reverse complement strand
CGAACGCTGCGGCTCGCCGCCCGCCGCCCGCCGACGCCGACGCCGGCCCGGGCGTTCCGCGCTCGCGAGCGTCCGCGGCGCGTCCGGCGCGAGCGCGCGGCGGGCCGGGGAAGCTCCTCTCGCGCGCGCCCAGCAGCGATCCGGCGCTGGCACGGCCCCTGCTGAACGTCCGTGCATGCTGGTCCGCATCCGCTCCGGCGCCGTGCTCGGCGTGCAGGCGATCCCCGTCGACGTGGAGGTCGAGGCGACGCTCGGGATGCCGGGCTTCCACCTCGTCGGGCTCGCCACGGGCGCCGTGCAGGAGGCGAAGGTCCGGGTCGCCGCGGCGGTGCGAAACCTCGGCGTGAAGCTGCCGCACAAGCGGATCACCGTGAACCTCGCGCCGGGGGACCTGCGCAAGGACGGCACCGGCTTCGACCTGCCGATGGCGATGGGCGTGCTCGCGGCGGTGGAGGAGGTCCCCGCGGACGCGCTGGCGAGGGTCCACTTCGTCGGCGAGCTCGCCCTCTCGGGCGAGGTGAAGTCCGTCCGCGGCGTCCTCCCGCTCGCCATCGAGGCGCGCCGCGCGGGCGCGCTCGCGATCGTCGTCCCGCAGGCGAACGCGCTCGAGGCGTCGATCGTGGAGGGCGTGAAGATCCTGTCCGCGGGTCACCTCGGCGACGTGGTCGCCTGGACGCGCGGTTCGGCGGAGCTCCTCCCGCCGCCGGGGGCGGTGCCGGCGCCGCCCCCGGGCGTCCCCGTCGACCTCGCCGACGTGACGGGCCAGGAGAACGCGAAGCGGGCGCTGGAGATCGCCGCCGCGGGGGGCCACAACCTGCTCTTCTTCGGGCCGCCGGGCAGCGGCAAGACGATGCTCGCCCGCCGCCTGCCGACGCTCCTCCCGCCCCTCGCGTTCGAGGAGGCGCTCGAGGCGACCGTGGTCCACAGCGTCGCGGGGCTCACCCGCCACCGCGGCCTCCTCGCCGATCGCCCCTTCCGCGCGCCGCACCACTCGATCTCCGACGCCGGCCTCGTGGGCGGCAGCAGCGTCCCGCGGCCTGGCGAGGTCTCGCTCGCGCACCAGGGCGTCCTGTTCCTCGACGAGCTCCCCGAGTTCCGGCGCCACGTCCTCGAGGCGCTGCGGCAGCCGCTCGAGGACGGCGAGGTCACGATCGCGCGGGCCGGCCGGAGCGTCACGTACCCCGCCGAGCTCACGCTCGTCGCCGCGATGAACCCCTGTCCGTGCGGCTACCACGGCGACCGGCGGAGGCGCTGCCACTGCACGCCGCACGAGCTGCTCAGCTACCGGCGGCGCATCTCGGGGCCGCTGCTCGACCGGATCGACCTGCACGTGGACGTGCCCGCCCTCGCCACCCCGCTGCTCGGCGAGGCCGCGGCCAGCGGGCCGACGAGCGCGGAGGCGCGCGCCCGGGTCGCCCGCGCGCGCGAGGTGCAGCGGGGGCGCGCCGGCGGGCGCGGGGCGAACGTGAACGCCCGCCTGCGCGGCGGCGCCCTGCGGCGCGCGGCGACGCCGGACGACGACGGGCGCCGCATCCTGCAGGCGGCGGTCGAGAAGCTCGGGCTCTCGGCGCGGGCGCACGACAAGGTGCTGCGCGTCGCCCGGACCATCGCGGACCTGGAGGGCTCGGCGGCGGTGCGCGCGCCGCACGTCGCCGAGGCGATCCAGTACCGCGCGCTGGACCGGCCGCTCTCGTGAGACCCGCGCCGCCGAAGCGGCGCGACTGGTGCCCCACCGCGGGGCGAGGAGGACGACGTGACGAAGCTGAGCGACAAGATGAAGGCCCTCGGACAGGCGCTCGCCGGGATCGAGAAGCAGTTCGGGAAGGGGAGCATCATGCGGCTCGGGGACGGGCACGAGCCGGCGCCGGTGGCCGTCGTGCCCACCGGGTCGCTCGGGCTCGACCTCGCGCTCGGGGTGGGCGGGCTGCCGCGCGGGCGCGTCGTCGAGATCTACGGGCCGGAGTCCTCGGGCAAGACGACCCTCGCGCTGCACGCCATCGCCGAGGTGCAGCGGCAGGGCGGGGTGGCGGCGTTCATCGACGCCGAGCACGCCCTCGACGTGACCTACGCCCGGAAGCTGGGGGTGAACCTCGCCGACCTGCTCGTCTCCCAGCCCGACACCGGGGAGCAGGCGCTCGAGATCGCCGAGCAGCTCGTGCGCTCGGGCGCGATCGACCTCATCGTGGTGGACTCGGTCGCCGCGCTGGTGCCCAAGGCGGAGATCGAGGGCGAGATGGGCGACGCGCACATGGGCGTGCAGGCGCGTCTCATGAGCCAGGCGCTCCGGAAGCTCACCGCGGTCGTGTCGCGCAACCAGTCGCTCGTCGTCTTCATCAACCAGATCCGGATGAAGATCGGCGTGGTCTTCGGGAACCCGGAGACCACGACCGGCGGGCACGCGCTCAAGTTCTACGCGTCGGTCCGGCTCGACATCCGGCGCATCGGGCAGGTGAAGGACGGCGATCAGGTGGTCGGCAGCCGCACCCGCGTGAAGGTCGTGAAGAACAAGGTGGCGCCCCCGTTCCGGGAAGCGGAGTTCGACGTCCGCTACGGCACGGGCGTCGATCGCCACGGCGAGGCGCTCGACCTCGGCGTCGAGCGCGGGGTGGTGGAGAAGTCCGGGGCCTACTTCGCGCTCGACGGCGAGCGGATCGGGCAGGGCCGCGAGCGCGCCATCGAGTGGCTGCGCGCGAACCCGGAGGCCTTCGAGCGGCTCGCCGCGCGGGTGCGGGAGGGGGCGGGCGCCGCGGCGCCGGCGCTCGCCGCGGTGGGGTGAGGGCGCGGCGCGGACGGGGACGCTGGCGTCCCCGCCCCGCCGCGCGGGATCAGAAGAAGAAGTACCGGAGCGTGATGTTCGTCACCCAGCGCGAGTGGTCGCGAAGGGCCGGCGTCTGCAGGCCGCCGATGTCGAAGGGGTGGCCGAAGTGGACGCGCAGGAGGAGCGGTCCGAAGAGCACGTTCACGCCGAGCACGCCGGTGAGGGTGCGCGCGTCCCAGGCGCCCGGCTCGAACCGCTCCAGGGCGATCGGCGCGAGCGGGCTCCCCGTCGTCGGGTCGTACGTCGGGACGAGCACGGTGCTCGTCTTGGACTCCCAGCGGTTGAAGACGCCGCCGAAGTCCAGGGCGGCGACGCCCTCCAGGTAGTCGAAGATGAGCAGGCGGATGAGCGGATCGAGCGGGAACTGCAGCTCGGCGTTCACCACGTAGTAGTGCTGCCCGATGAGGAACTCGAGATCGAGCGGGTAGAAGCCGCGCAGGTTGTCGGCGGAGGTGAGCCACCAGCTCTTCTCCCAGACGCGGCCCTTCTCGTTCGGCGAGAACGTCGTCCCGCCCGCGGCGCGGAGCATGAAGTTCGAGCGGCCGACGAGCTGCCAGAACTTCTCCGTGTCCGCGCGGAAGAAGCCGTGCACCGCCTCGCGCCCGGGGAGGTACCCGCCGCCGAGCTCGAGCAGGAGCGAGCTGCCCGCCACCGGCCCGGTGTACTGATCGTAGCGGATGGTGTCGTAGCCGTAGCGCACGGTGGGCGAGATGGTGAAGTTGACGCCGCCGTTGCGACTCTCCCAGTCGCGCGTGGAGGTGTACGGGCCCGTGGTGAGCGTGGGGCCCTGGCAGAGCAGCGTCACCGCCCCCGAGAAGTCGGTGAGGCAGTAGCGCTGGACGCCGCCCAGCGTGAGCTCCGTCTCCACGCGCCGGAAGCGATCGAGCGGGTAGCGCAGCGCGCCGACCACCCCGAAGTCACGCTGGTAGTAGGCGAGGTTCGGGTCCAGCCGATCGAGGTTCTGCTGGACGAAGTGGAACCCGCCGAGCACCCAGGAGAGCCGCCTCGCGCGGTTCTCGAACAGGAGGAGCCCCTGGGTGTAGTCGAACGAGCCGTAGACGGAGAGGTCCACGAAGAGGACGTTGTCCCGGAGCATGTCCGAGAACAGCACCGCGGCCCGCCCCGCGACGGCGCTCCCCGCGCCGCCCCCGTAGACGAAGCCCGCCTCCGGGCGCCAGTTGCGGATCGCGAACGCGTCGTAGTCCTTCACCTGCTCCGGCCAGGTACCGCTCGGGATCTCCAGCACGTCTCCGGTGGGCGGCAGGACGGCCACGCTCGGCTGCTCGAGCCAGGCGACCTTGGGCACCTCGACGATCCGGAAGACGCCGCCGTAGAACGTGCTCGCGAACACGCCGCGCCCCTTGGGCGAGGGGCCGGGGCTCGTGAGCCCGGTGGTGAAGTCGGTGATCCGCTGGACCGCGCCCGCCTTCAGCAGGTAGAGGTCGGGCTTCCCGGAGACGTCCGAGGTGAAGAGGACCGAGCCGTCCGCCTGCGGGAACGGCGCGCGGTCTGTGCTCGCGGCGGTGGTGAGCCGCGTGCGCTCGCCGCTCGAAGGATCGATGCGGAAGAGGTTGAGGCGCCCGTGGTCGGTCGCGTCCGAGGAGAAGTAGATGCCGTCCTTTCCCCAGGCGACGTCCTTCTCGACGTATGGATCCTGCGTGATGCGCCGCGCCACGCCGCCCTTCACCGGGACCACGTAGATGTCCGACTGGCCGTCGGTGGACACGCCGGCGAACGCGATCTGCGACCCGTCCGGCGAGAAGGCGGGGTCGGAGATCTGGATGAACGGCTGGCCGCGCTCGGTGTGCACGTCGAGCTTCCTGCGCCGGCCGAGCTCGATGCGCGGGGGACGTCCTTCCCTGAGCTTGTGCCGGAAGCGCTGGACGTGGAGGCGGTCGCCGATCCCGTCCTGGGCCGAGAACGCGAGGATCCCGTCCCCGAGGCCGAGCACCCCGTACTCGACGGGGTGGAGGGACTCGAACCCCGGCACGCTGTCCGAGACGATCTCGACCGCGCTGCGCGGGTTGCGCACGTCGACGAGGTAGAGGCGGGCGCGGCCCTTCTCGCGGTCGATGCCGCGGAAGAGGATGAGGTTCCCGTCGGCGGAGGAGACGAAGTCCTCGGGCTCGGAGGGGAGCTGCCGGAGCTCCCGGAGCTGCGGGAGATCGTGCTTCGCCTCGAGGTACTGCGGGTAGTAGCGGCGCTTCAGCCACGCGCGCCAGCGGGCGTCGACCTGCTCGATGGGCTCGTTCAGCACGCGCCGCACGAGGGCGCCGAAGTTGCGCGTCGTGCCGCCCGCGGCGGGGCCGCCGCCGAAGCCGCCTCCGCCGTCGCCCATGAGGTAGGCGTTCTCCAGGAACGCCTGGATCTTCTCGTGGCCGTACTGGTCGGCGATGAAGGCGATCCGCGCCTGGCCGAGCTTGTAGGTCGGGATGTACCCGCGGATCCGGTCCTCCCCGAACGACAGCACGTCGTAGCCCTTGCGCGGCTCGGGGTTCCAGACGAGGTCGCGGAGGTAGAGGTCCGTCTCCGTGTCGATGCCGCCCTTCGAGTAGAACTCGGCGATGCCCTCGATGAACCAGAGCGGCAGGTACGCGATGGGCGAGGACATCTCCTCGGCGCCGGCGGCCTCGAGCAGCTTCTGGATGGTGAACTGGTGCACCATCTCGTGCGTCGACACCTCGATGAACCGCGCGTGATCACCGAAGTACGGGACCGTCATCTTGAGGTCCTCGGGCGAGGTGACGCCCAGGACCGACTCGGTGACGGCGAAGACGTTCTGCGTCTGGAACTCGCGCTGCGTCGCGTAGAGGATGTAGGGGATGCGCTTCGTCGGGTTGTAGTGGAACTGATCGACGAGGCGCGCGTAGGCGCTCTGGATCGCCGGCAGCGCCCGCTCCGCCTGGGCGAGCTCGTTCCGGTAGTAGTAGAGCCGGAGGCCCCCGGGGCCGCCGCCCGGCGGCGGGACGTCGATGAACTGCCAGTCGAAGCTGAACCAGGCGACCTGGTTCTGCCCGGGGCGCTCGGGGAGGATGAAGGTCTGCTCGAGCTCGCGCCGGGGCCGAGGCTTCTCGGCCTCCATGCGGTCCATCGAGTGCATCGCCTCGCCGAGCGACGGGCTCGGGCCGAGCTGTGCGGCGGCCGCGAGGGGCAGCGCGAGGGCGCAGAACGCGAGGACTCTCATCCGAGCAACACTACGTAGGAGGGACCCTCCGGGCGAGCAACCGAAAGGAGGTCCGTCCGACGCAGGCGTCGTGTACCGCCGCCGCTCAGCGCGAAGCGGCGCGGATGGGCCAGCGGGTCCCACCGATGGTGATGGCATAGCGTCCCGTCCCTGGGGGGTCTTCTTCGATGGCGAACCCGAGCGTCACCTGGCCTGCGCGGGTGAAGCGGGCGCGCTCGCCGCCCTTCACGGCGCAGCGGAGCACGCCGTCGTCGCCGAGGCGGAGGGTGGCGGGATCGAGCGGCTCGCGCGTCCCGTCGGAGAGGAGCAGCACGGGCGCCCCGCCCGGCGTCTCCTGCAGCACGCCCCGCACCGTGTAGGGCGTCTCTTTCACCTCGACGTACGCGGACTCGCGGCCCACGCGCACGAGCCATCTCCCGTCGGGTGCGCGCGCGAGCGAGCGCCAGAGGACGTCGAGCGTGCGCGCGTGGGTGATGGGCTCGCCGAGGTGGAGGAAGCGGCCCTCGTCGTCGATCGACAGGCCGCTCCGGGATCGCAGGAGCTCGAGCGCGGCGTCGTCGGCGGTGGTCACCCGCGCATCATAGGGCCGGTGAGCTCCGTTGCGGAGGCGGCGCTCGGGTGGTAACGAACCGCGCGTGACCGCGAGGATCGAGCCTGTGGTGCGCATCCGCTGTGGCCCCGACGAGGAGGCCCGCTGCCGCGCCGCGCTCGCGCGAGCCGGCTTCGAGGTGGAGCGCTCGCTCACGTGGCTCGTCGTCCGCGACGCCCCGCCCGACGCCGTGAACGAGGCCCTCGCCGCGGGCGGGGCGGACCCGCGTGTCGCCGTCCGGCAGCGGATCGGGCAGCTCATCGGCTGGCTCCTCGACCGTGAGGGCGAGCTCGACGGCCGCGCGGTGAACGTGCAGGCGCTGGTCCGTCGGGTGCTCGAGGAGGGCGGCCTCACCGGACGCTACCGTCCAAGGCCGCTCGACGCGCTCCTGGCGGGCGCGGCGGCGCTGTACGCGGAACTCGTCGAGACCGCCGCCGGGTTCGTCTCCTGGGATCGCTTCGTCGAGCTGTTCTGCGAGTAGCTGCCGGGGTAGCGGCGCGGCGCGCTGCCGTCAGGCGCGCAGCGCGAGCCGCAGGAGGTTCAGCGCCTCGTGGGCGGCGGTGCTGCGGATCCGGTCGCGACCGCCGCGGTAGAGCCGCTCGACCGCGCTCGTGCCGGACGGCCCGGCGAGCGCGAGGTGCACCGTCCCGACCGGCTTCTCCGGCGTCCCGCCGGTCGGCCCGGCGATGCCGGTGATCCCGATCCCCCAGGTCGCCCGCCCGACCCGGCGCGCCCCCTCCGCGAGCGCGCGCGCGACCGGCTCCGACACGGCGCCGTGCGCCGCGAGGACGTCTTGGGGGACGCCGAGCACGGCCTCCTTCATGGCGTCCGCGTAGGCGACGACGCCGAGGTCGAGCACCGCGGAGGCGCCCGGCACGTCCGTCAGGAGCTCGGCGACGAGCCCGCCGGTGCAGCTCTCCGCGAGCGCCACGCGCTCGCCGCGGGCGGCGAGCCGCGCGACGACGAGGGCCGGCAGCTCCTCCTTGCCCTCGCCGAACACCGCGTCGCCGAAGATCGCGCGGGCCTGGGCGGCGAGCCGGTCGGCGCGCGCAGCGGCGTCCGGGCCGGGCACGGTCCACTTGACGTGGACCTCGGGCCAGTGCGCGCGGAAGCCGAAGCGGACGTCCGCGTTCGCGGGATCGCGCATGAGCGGCCGCATCGCGTCGTCGGCGTGCGACTCGGGGACGCCGAACAGCTTCAGCACCCGCCCCGCCGGCACCTCGCCGAGCCGCGCCGCGAGCCGCGGCAGGAGCCACTCGTCGGCGAGCCCCCGGAACTCGAGCGGCACGCCGGGGAAGCAGACCACCTCCGCCCGCCCGATGCGCACCGCGAACCCGGGCGCCGAGCCGAACCGGTTCGGCACGACCTCGGCGCCGCGCGGGAAGCGCGCCTGCTTCTCGTTGTTGGGGGTGAGCGCGCGGCCGAAGCGGCGGAAGCGCTCCTCGAGCGCGCGCAGCGACGGCTCGTGCAGCTCGAGCGGCACGCCCATCACCGCGGCGACGCGCTCGCTCGTGAGGTCGTCCTCGGTCGGCCCCATGCCGCCGCTCATCACCACGAGGTCGGCGCGCGCGGTCGTCTCGCGGATGGCGGCGTCGAGGTCGGCGCGATCGTCGCCCACGAGCGTCTTGCGCCGGACCATGACGCCGAGATCCCAGAGCCGGTCCATGAGCCAGGCGGAGTTCGTGTCCACCACCTGCCCGGTGAGGAGCTCGTCGCCGGTGGAGAGGATCTCGACGTGGAGCGTCATCGCGAGCGACCTCCGCTACGACCCGAGCGGCGCGCACCACCAGCCCGCGCCGCCGCAGCCGGCGACGGCGCGCAGCGCGAGCGCGACGAGCTGGAGCGCGGCCCAGGCGAAGACACCCGCCGCCACGTCGTCCATGACGACCCCGAACCCGTTCTTCACGCGGTCGAACGCCGAGGCCGGCCAGGGCTTCAGCACGTCGAACACGCGGAAGAAGAGGAAGCCGAGGAGCGCCGCCGGCCAGGAGAAGGGGACGAGGGCGACCGTGACGAGGTAGCCCGCCACCTCGTCGATGACGATGGGCGACGCGTCGGCCACCCCCCAGTACGCGCCGGCGCGCTGCGCGGCGTAGGCGCCGAGCGCCACGAGCGCGGCGACCGTCACGAGGTACACGGACGGGGAGAGCCGCGAGAGCGCCCAGTACACGGGGATCGCGCCGAGAGTGCCGAAGGTGCCGGGCGCGACGGGGGCGTAGCCGCACGGACCCCAGGCGGCGAGGAGCACCCAGGCGTCGGGTCGCGCGGCCGGGCGCGCCGTGCGGCGGAGGCCGCGGGCGCGGAGCCGGGAGAGGAGGTCAGGGCTGGCGGGCGACGGCGAGCCGGTCACGCGCTAGATGTACTCGTCCTGCTGCGGCTTGTCCTCGACGTCCTCGGGCTCCGGCTCGAGCGCCTCGTCCGCCTCGAGCTCGGCGCGGATGGCGGGCGGGAGCGAGGCCTTGTCGGGCGCGGGCCGCGCGCGGGCCAGGAGCGCCTCGGCGAGGCCGAGCGCGATGTAGGCGGCCATGTAGACCACGAGGACGAACGAGGCGCGGGTCGCCATGCCGACCCCGACGCCCGCGAGGGTGAAGAAGGCGAAGATCGTGAGGCTGCGCGCCGAGAGGTGGACGTCCTTGAAGGTGCGGTAGCGGACGGTCGACACCATGAGGAACGCGAGCAGGCCGACGACGAGCGCGATCGGGACGCGGGTCGCCGGGTCGGTGGTCGTGGCGAAGTGCCGGTAGTGGGCGATGACGAGCGAGACGATCGTCCCGGCGGCGAGCGGGATGGGCAGGCCCACGAAGAAGCGCGAGGAGCCCTTGTCGCCGCGCTGCGCGAGGACGTTGAAGCGCGCGAGGCGGAGCGCGCCGCAGGCGGCGAAGGCGAAGGACACGAAGAAGCCGAGGAAGCCGAGCGGCGCGAGCGCCCACTTGTAGACGAGCAGCGCCGGCGCCGCGCCGAAGGAGATGACGTCGGCGAGGCTGTCGAGCTGCACGCCGAAGTCGGACTGGGTCTTCGTCATGCGCGCGACGCGGCCGTCGAACGCGTCGAAGAACATCGCGAAGAAGATGGCGAGCGCCGCCTGGTAGAGCTGGAGCGGCGTGGCCTCGCCGGCGCAGAGCGTGAGCGCGTAGAAGCCGAGGAGGATCGAGCTCACCGTGAACAGGTTCGGGAGCACGAACATCGCCTTGCGCAGGTTGATCTGCATTTCCGCGCCACCCTCCTAAGGTCGCCGGCCTCGGCGCAGTGCCGGTGACTCGGGCCGGGCGCAGGACCACGCGCCCGCCCCCTCGACCGGCGACGGCAGAGGCTGTCACGGGCGGGTTTTTTTGTCGAGACGGACGCCTCGCGTCAAGGAGACCCGCCGCACGGGGTCCGCGCGCGCTCCCCCTCCCCGAGCGCCAGGCGGGCGCCGCTCCCGCAGTCCACCCAGAACACCGGGTCCGCCCACCAGCGGTTCATCCGCGCGGTCGCCCGCGAGCCCCCCCCGAGCGCGAGCGCGGGTCCGTGCCCGGTCACGAGGTTGCCGTCCAGCACCGCCGTGGCGCCGTCCAGCAGGACGATCCCGCCGGCGGCGCCTCCCGACGCGTCCACGCTCGAGAGGCGCACCTCGCCGCCCGACGCCTCGACGGCCGCGCCGCCGCAGCGCAGGAGGGTGCTCGCGGAGAGCGCGAGCGAGCCGCGGCGCACCTGCACGCACGCCCCCGGGATGCCCTGCTCCTCGCTCACACCTGCGACGACCACCGCCGCTCCCTCCACCCGGCCTCCCGCGATGGCGATGCCGGCCGGCCCGGGGGAGCGGATGACCACGCCCTCGAGGTGCGCGGCGCCGCCCGCGACGGCGAGGCCCGCCTCGCGCGAGGGCCCGTCGACGGCGAGGTGGCGGAGCGTGGCGGTGCCGCCGTGGACGGTCGCGCCGGAGAGGGCGCCGTGGAGGTGCCCGCCCACGAGGGTGGCCTCGCCGCGCTCCACGACGAGGCCGACGTCCCCGTCGAGCGCGAGGTCCGCGCCCTCGAGCGCGCCGCCCGAGACGCGCGCGCCGCAGCCGCCCCCCACCGCGCGCAGGTCGCGCGCCCGCAGCGTGCCCGCGGAGACGCGCACGGCGCAGCGCGGCGCGCCGGCCTCGAGGGCCA
>NZ_JALCYX010000108.1:0-10823 GCF_022690695.1 Anaeromyxobacter sp. SG17 | reverse complement strand
CGGGCGCGAGCGCCGTGCCGAGCGCGAGGGCGAGGAGCTCCGCGCGACGGCGGCCCTGGCGAGCGGCCCCGAGGCCGAGGAGCGCCGCGGCGAGGCCGGCCGCGCCGAGGGCGAGGAGCGCGAGCCCGGCGCCGGCCCCCGCGAGCAGCATCGGACCCGCTGCGTCCGGCGCGCCCGGCGGGGGGAGCGGGAGGAGCGTGAGCGCCACCCTGCGGCGGCTCACGTTGCCCGCCGCGTCGGAGGCCACCACCTCGAGGTCCGCCGCGCCCGCCCCGGCGCCGGCCGGGACGTGGAGCTCGGCCACCCAGGCCCCGAGCGGCCCCTCCATCCGCGCCCGCGCGAGCTCCCCCCACGGCGCGCGCACGAGCACCTCCTTCACCTCCATCGCGCCCTTCACCGCGTTCGCGAGGCCGCCGGGGCGCCTCGAGAGCGCCGGGAGCCGGGAGACGGCCAGCGACGGCTTGAGCGCGAGGCGGATCGCCTCGCCGGGCGCGGCGGTCGCCGGCGCGGAGAGCACCGCGATCGAGGCGGGCGTCGTGTCCACGCGGATGGGGGCGGTCCGCTCCTCGCGCCGGCCGTCCGCGTGACGGATCGTGATCCGCGCGTCGTAGCTCCCGTCCGGCCAGGCCGGCGGGACGAGGAAGCGCAGCACGAAGTCGCCCCGGAGCGGATCGCGGATCGCCTCGCGCGGCGCGGCCTCGAAGGGGAGCGCGACCGACACCGAGCGCGCTCCGGGCGCCGCGACGCGCAGCTCCGGGTCGCCGGGCTTCACGCGCGCGGGGGCGAGGTCCACCTCGGAGGCGGGACCGAAGATGCCCTCATGGGAGACGCCCTCGGGGAGCTCGTTCGGCACGAGCGCCTGCGCGAGCGGCAGCGACGGGTCGACGCGCAGCGCCCGCTCCACAGCGACGAACGAGGTGTAGGGCGTCACGAGCTTGAAGCGCAGCGCGAGGGCGACCGTCTCCTCGATGGCGGACGCCGGCGGCGCCATGGGCTCCGCGGTGAGGAGGTCCTCGATGCGGCGGCGCGCCCAGAGCGTCCCGAGGATCGGCTGAGCCGTCCCCTCGCCCGCGTCCACCCGCGCCTCGGCGACCTCGATGCGCGAGGCCCACGGCGCCTCGCCGAGCCGGCCGCGCAGCACGAGGTGCGTCGGCGCCCCGCGCCGGACCCGCCCCGCGACCACGAGCGGCTGCCCGGCGAAGAGATCCGGCAGGCGCGCCGGCAGGAGCTCGGTCACCTCGGCGCCCTCGAACCCGACCTCGAGATCGGTGAGCACCGGCCGGTCGATCCGCTTGAAGAGGCGCGCCACCGCCGCGTCCGGCGCCTCGTCGAGCGACACCACCTCCGAGGCGCCGCGTCCGGCCCGGCCCACGCCCTCCACGAGGTAGCGGTTCACCGACGTGCCGATGCCGAACCCGAACACCCGCGCCCGGCCGCGGAGGGCCTCCACCGCGTGGATGATCTCGGTCTCGTTGCCGATGAAGCCGTCGGTGCAGAACACCACCATGCGCAGCCTTCGCGGGTCCTCCGGCGGCGTGAGCGCGGCGCGGACCCCCTCGAGCATCTCGGTGCCGCCGCCGCCCTGGAGCCCGGCGAGCCACGCCTTCGCGCGCGCCACCGCCGAGGGGGTGGCGGGGAGCGGCGCCTCGCTCATGGCCTGCGCGGCGCCGTCGAAGGCGACGATCTGGAAGGTGTCGTCCGGCCCCATCGCGTCGAGCGCGCGCAGGACGAGCGCGCGCAGCCGATCGAAGGGCGCGCCCATCATCGAGCCCGACTTGTCGACGAGGAACACGAGCTCCTTCGGGCGCACGAGCGCGGGCGCGATCTCCGCCGGCGGCTGCACGAACAGCATGAGGAAGTCCTCGCCCTTCTCGCGCTGCACGACCGCGTGCGCCGCCGGCGCGGCGCCCGCAGGCCGCCAGGTGAGGACGAAGTCCTTGTTCGGGATCCGGTCGTCCTCCGCGAGGGCGACGATCCGCGCGCCGCCGGGCTCGAGCCCGGTCACGGCGCGATGGCTGCGCGTCTCGACGTCGTCGAACGCGCCCCCGGGGACCAGCCGGACGAGGATGTCGACGTCGTGGCCGGAGCGCGTGCCCGGCGGCACGACGGGGGGCGTCACGCGCGACGCGTCGGGGACGCGATCGGTGTCGGGGGCCCAGCCCGGGCCCGCGGCGCCGGCGGCGAGCCGCTCGCCGGGCACGTAGCGCGGGCCGATGGTGGTCGGGAAGTGGAACGCGTAGCGCCCGTCGTCGAAGGGGACCTCGTGGACGTAGCGCAGCACGACCGCGACGGTCTCTCCGGGCGGCACGTTCGCGACCGACTGGGTGAACAGGTTCGGCCGCTCCTGCTCGGTGAGCGCGGCGGTGCGGCCCTCGCGCTTCGCCGCCTCGTACGTCCGGCGCGCCTCCTCGCGGCGGCGGACCTCCGAGAGCACCACCCGATCGCCGATGCGGAACAGCATGTCCGTGACCGCGGCGTTGGCCGGGAGCGGGAACGCGTAGATCGCCTCGAGCCGGTCGGACGAGGGGTTCGCGTAGAACTGGGTCACCTCGACGCGCGCCACGTTCCCCGTGACCTGCGCGACGACGCGGGTGTGGACGAGGGGGAACTCGAGGAGCGCCTTCCCGTCGGGGGTGCGCCCGGTGAGACGCGGCGTGAACATCGCCGCCGCCTCCTCTCCCGCGGCGGCGGGCGAGGGCTCGAGGGTCTCCGTCGAGGGGAGCGCCGCGACGAGCGCGGCGAGGCGGACGAGGTCCGCGCGCGGCAGCCGGGCGCGCTCCCCGGCAGTCGCGGCCGGGGGCGGCGGCGGGTGGGCGGTGGACGGGACGTCCCGCGGCGCCTGGCGCGAGCAGGCGAGCGCGAGCACGGCGAGGACGGTGACGAGGCGGGAGCGGTTCGGGTGCAAGGCGGACGACGGGCGCATTGGGCCCTCCATTCCCCGCTCCGGTGAGCAACGGCCGTGCCCCGCACGAATTCGCGGTGCGCCAGGGCATTCCGCACGCTGTGTCCAGCCGGCCACGTGGCGGAGGACGGGGAGACGCGGGCCGGCCCCGGGGCGCGCGCGCGAAGCGTTGAAGATGGACGCCTCCCTCGCGACATTGACGTCGAGGTGCGGCCAACGGAGGGAACGACGATGGGGATGCTCGACGCGCTGCTCGAGGGGCTCGGCCGGGAGAGCTTCGAGGACTTCACGCGCCGCTGGGAGCGGGGCGCTCCCTGGGACGCGCTCAGGGACGAGGAGACGATCGCGAACTACGACCGCGTGGCCGACGAGATCGGCCCGGCGGAGTTCCAGGAGGCGGCGCTCGCGAGCGTCGAGCGGCTCTCGCCGGAGGAGCGCCGTCGCTTCGTGTCGGAGCTGCAGCGCAGCGCGCGCAGGGCGGACGTGAACTATCCCGGCGTCCACGACGAGGGGCTCGAGGAGCCGCAGGCGCTCGCGGCGCTCCTCTCGCGCATGCACGGCGAGCGGCGCGGCATGATCCGCCAGCTCCTCGCCGCCAACGAGTCGACGCCCGCCACGAGCGGCCTCCTGTCGAGCCCGGTCGCCGGAGCGGTCCTCGCCGGCGTCGCCGTCATGGCCGTCCGCCAGTTCACGAACCGCTCCACCCGCAAGCGCTGATGGTGGCCGGCGAGGTGTCGAGGATCTCAACGCCCGGTCCCTCGCGACCGTCGAGCAGTCGAGACCGCCAGGCCGCGCCGGTTCACCTGCAGCGGAACCCCGGTGGAGCCCCTCGCGTGCCGGTCCCCTGGTGCGGTGGGTCCGTGTTGGGAGGTGCTGCACCCAGCGTGCGACATTAGACCGCTGGTCATTCGCTCCGCCGCGCGACGCGCGGCTCCGCGCCATGTCGACCTTCGCCCGCCGGCTCTCGCTCTGGAAGCTCCTCGCCACCTCGACCGAGCCGCTCTCGCTCGCGGACCTCGCGCGCCGCTGCGGCGTGTCCAAGAACACCGCGCAGCGCGACCTCGACGCGCTCTCTGCGGCGGGCGTGGGCGTCGTGGAGGAGCGCCGCGGGCAGCGGCTCTACTTCAGCCTGGCGCCGGGCGAGTGGGCGCCCTCCGCCGGGCACAGGTCCGCTGCTCGGAGCGAGCGGCGGCGCTGACCGAGGACCCCGAGGCTACTCCCGGCAAAACACCACAGGCGACCACCCCATTTGCTGGAGCGGTGGTGTGATACCAAGGGATCCGCCGGGGGGGAGGGCCGTGACGGGCGCAAGCGCGCCGCGCCACGGCCCTTTTTTGTTGCCTGCCGCGCTTTCGGCCAGGAACGCGCGGCCCGCCAAGGACGTGCGTGCGGCGAATGGGCCCGTTCTTATGAAGGGCCCTGATGGCGGCCCTCGCTCGGGCTCCAGGTGCGCGGGTGAGGCCAGGGAGGGGCGAGCTTGAAGATCGGCACCTGGAACGTGAACGGCATCCGCGCGCGGGAGGCGCAGGTCGCGGAGTGGATCGCGCGCGAGCGGCCGGACGTGGTCTGCCTGCAGGAGATCAAGGCGCCGCCGGCGCGCGTTCCCCCCTCGCTCTGCGAGCTCGAGGGCTACTGGTGCCTGTGGCACGGGGCGACCGCGTACTCCGGGGTCGGCCTCCACGTGCGGCGCGAGCTTGCGCCCGAGCGCCCCGCGTTCACGCACCCCGACTTCGACCTCGAGACCCGCATCGCCGTCGCCGAGGTGGCGGGCGTCACCGTCGCGTCCGTGTACGTCCCGAACGGCGGCAAGGACTTCGCTGCGAAGCTCCGCTTCCTGGAGGCGCTGGATCGCTGGGTGGAGGCGGCGTGCGCCGCCGGCCGCCCGCTCGTCATCGCCGGCGACCTGAACGTCGCCCGCACCGACCAGGACGTCCACCCCAAGGAGCGGAAGGCGGGCGCCATCGGCCAGCGCCCGGAGGAGCGCGCCCTCATCGAGCAGATCCTGTCGCACGGCCTCGTCGACCTCGGCCGCGCGATGGATCCCAAGAACGAGGGGCTGTTCACCTACTGGGCGCCCTGGCGGAACCTGCGCCAGCGCAACATCGGCTGGCGGATCGACTACGTGCTCGTGAGCGCCGCGCTCGCGAGCCGGGCGACGCGCTGCGCGGTCCTCGCCGACTTCGGCACGAGCGATCACGCGCCGGTGGTCGCCGAGCTGCCGTGAGCGAGCGGGGGGCCTCCCTCAGACGAAGGGGCGGAGCGCCTCGGGATAACGCGCCACGAGCCCCGGCGGCGCCTCCACCCGCCGGCGCCTCACCATGGCCTCGAGCATCGTGGCGTTCGCGGGCGCCTTCCCCTCGAAGTGGTTGTTCGTGACGACGTAGACGTCGGGCTGCGCCGGGGCGGCCTCGAGCGCGCGGATGCGCTCGACCCAGGGCTCGAGCTCGCGCGCGGTGTAGAGGTAGTCGTAGCGGGCATCGCGGCCCGCGTCCTTCCGGAACCAGTCCTTCCAGTTCCTCCCGTGGACCCTCACGTAGGCGACCGCCGAGGTGACGGCGGCGCCGGGCCGGATCGAGCGGTGGAAGAGCGGCTGGTCGACGTTCACGATCCCGACCGCCGCCTCGGCGAGCTCGGCGTGGACCTCCGGGACGTCCCACGAGTCGTGGCGCACCTCGAGGACGAGCGGCAGCCCCGCGAAGGCGCGGAAGAGCCCGCGCAGCCACTCCTCGTTGCCGTCCGTCCGCTTGAACGACCAGGGGAACTGGAGCAGCGCCGCCCCGAGCTTCCCGGCCGCGTGCAGCGCGTCGAGCGCCGCGCGCGCCTCCTCGACCTCCTTCGTCCCGTACGGCTCCCCGCGCTCGTGCGTGAAGCGGCGCCAGACCTTCGCGCCGAAGCGGAACGTGGGGACGTCCGCGACGCGCTCGAGCCAGCGCGCCGCCACCTGCGCGGAGAACGGCCGGTAGAAGGTCGCGTTCACCTCCACCGTCCCGTAGTAGCCGGCGAGGAAGCGGAGCCGGTCGAACCCGCGCGGCTCGGGCCTGGGGTAGACGATCCCGCCCCAGTCCACGTACTCCCACCCCGCGGGCCCGAATCGGATCACAGGCCCTCCGCGTAACACCGCGCCCCGCCTCGCGGCAGGGCTCGCCCGGGTTCCAGCCATTCCGCCTCGTCGTGCGGCCCCGGGACTCCTCGCCGGTCGCTGTCCGGGGTCCTCCCGGAGTAGAATCCCGCGCGGGGGTGGGACCATGCCGGCGAGGCCCGAGGAGAAGGAGCGCACCTACACGGCGCTGCCGAGCATCGCTGCGGCGTCGGAGCGGCACGGCTTCTTGCTCGTGCTGTCGGGGCCGCAGTTCGGGGACGTCTTCCCGCTCGCTCCAGGCCGCGAGGTGACCATCGGCCGGCGCGAGGACGTGGACCTGCGCATCGTGGACGAGGCCGTCTCGCGCCTGCACGCCGCCGTCCGGATCGAGGGGGCGGGCGCGGTGCTCCGCGATCTCGGCAGCGCGAACGGCACCTGGGTGAACGGGCGGCGCGTCGTCGAGGAGAAGCTCGACGACGGCGCCCGCGTCCAGATCGGCGGCGCGACCACCCTCAAGTTCCTGTGGGCGGACGAGCTCGAGGCCCGCTGGCAGATGAAGATCGCCGAGGGCGCGCTCCAGGATCCGCTCACCGGCCTCTTCAACCGGCGCCACCTGGAGGAGCGGCTCGCCTCCGAGCTCGCCGCCGCACAGCGCCACGGGCGCGAGCTCTCGCTGCTCCTCGCCGACGTCGACTTCTTCAAGGCGGTGAACGACCGCCACGGCCACCTCGCCGGCGACGAGGCGCTCAAGATGGTCGCCTTCGTGCTGCGCGGCGCGATCCGGAAGGAGGACGTGCTCGCGCGCTACGGCGGCGAGGAGTTCGTGGTCGTCGCCCGGGAGACGGGGCTCCAGGGCGCGCGCGCCCTGGGGGAGCGGATCCGCCGCGCGGTCGAGCGGAGCCGCTGCGCGTGGCACGGCCACGACCTGGGCCTCACCGTGTCGATCGGCGTGACCGTCTCGATCGGCCTCGCGGAGTACGTGGCCGGCCGCAGCGATCGGGAGCTGCTCGAGGCCGCGGACCGCGCCCTGTACCTCGCGAAGCAAGCCGGGCGGAACCGCGTCGTCGCGATCCCGCCCGGCGCCGCCGCGGTACCTTGAGGCGCGGGCCGGCGCCCCGCGGTTTGCGAGGCGCCGGATCACGCTCCGTTGCCGTCAGCGCTGCGGCGCGGGCGGCGCGACGGAGCCGGGCGCCGGCGCGGGCGCCGGCGTCGAGGCGGGCGCCGGCTGCGCCTGCGGACGGCGGAGCGGGTCGAACTCCCCCGCCACCTGCAGGAGCCTCACCGCGGCGAGCTGGGCCGAGAGCGACTCCGTCGTGAGGGCGATCTCCGAGTTCCGGAGCTGCGCCGTCGCGTCCGCCTGCTCGACGGCCGTCGCGGCGCCGGCGCGGTACGACACGTCCACGAGGCGCTGGTTCTCGGCGGCGAGGTCGCGCTGCTCCTTCGCCTTCGCGGCGTTCGCGCGGGCGCTCTCGAGGTCGAGCGTCGACTGGCGCACCTGGGCGCGGACGCGGGCCTCGGTGCTCGCGGCGCTCGCCTCCGCCTCCGCGATCCGCGCGTTCCCCTCGCGGATCTGCGACTCGCGCAGGCCGCCGTCGAGGAGCGTCCAGGACAGGCCGAGCCCGAACGCCCACTGGTCGTTCTGCCCGGTGAAGCCGGCGGCGTTCTGGATCTGGTAGCGCCCGAACGCGGCCACGTTCGGCAGGTAGCGGCCCACGGAGGCGTTGCGGCTCGCGCGCTGGAGCTCGACGTTCCGCCGCGCGGCCTGGAGGTCCACGCGCTCGCGCAGCGCCCCCTGCTCGAGCACCGTGAGGTCGTCGGGGAGCTGCGGCTCGGGGGGCGCGGTCACCTCGAAGTCGACCGGGCGGTCGAGCAGGGTCGCGAGGCCGATGCGCGCCGACTCGTAAGAGTTGCGGGCGCGGCGCAGGTCCTGCTCCGCGCGGGCGCGGTCGATCTCCGCGCGCAGGAGGCCGACCTTCGCGATGGTGCCGGCCTGGTAGCGGACGCGGGCGTCGTTCTCCTGGCGGCGCGCGATCTCGAGGAGCCGCTCGGAGACCTCGGTCGACTGCTTCAGCGCGGCGACGCCGTAGTAGGACTGGGCGACGCCGAACACGATGTCCCGCCGGACGTTCTCGATGGTGAGGCGCGAGACGGCCTCCGCCTTCGACGCGGCGCGGATCCCGAACGCGAGCGCGGGCGAGAACAGCACCTGGTTCGCGTCCACCTGGCCGGCGAGCTGATCCTTCGCGACGATCGTGATCTCCGGGCTGCCCGCGCCGAACGTACCGGCGGGGAGCACGGCCGCGGGCTCGTTGCGCGTGTAGGTGCCGCTCGCGTTCACCTGCGGCAGGTAGCGCGCCCAGGCCTGCACGGAGATCTCGTCCGCCTGGCGGAGCCGCGCCGCCGCGGCCTTGAGGTCGAGGTTGCGCGCGGCGGCGAGCTGCAGCGCCTGCTCGAGCGTGACGATCTCGCCGGCAGGCGTCGGCTGCGGCGTCGGCTGCGGCTCCAGGCTGGGCCCTGCGCCCTGCGGCGCCGGCTGGCCGGCCTGCGGCTGCGGCGCGGGCGCGGCGCTCCGGGACGGCTCCGGCGCCTGCGCCACCGCGAGCGCGAGCACGGTCACTGCGATCACTGCGTTCATGTCTCCTCCCGCCGGACGGCGTGGATGCGTGGTGCTACCTCGCGCCCGCCTGCGAACGCCGCCCCCCAGAAGGGGTCCGGCCGGTCGCGCCGGGCGGGCGCGGTGAAGGGGTCTCTGGCCGCATCTCGCGGCCCGGAGCTCGGGGCGCGCGTCATCTCCCGCCGCCCTCCTCCGGCGCGCCCAGGCGGACGACGAGCCGGTCGACGATCCGCGCGAGGGCCTTGCGGTCCGCGGGATCGAGCGCGCCGAGGATCGCGGCGAACTTGTCCTCGATGTCGGCGTCGATGCGGCGGAAGAGCTGCTCTCCCCGGGGGGTGAACCGGGCGCGGACGACGCGGCGGTCCGCGGTGTCGCGCTCGCGGCGCAGGTGTCCGTCGCGCTCCAGGCGGTCGACGATCCCGGTGACGGTCTTCTCCGTCACCGCCACGCGCCGGGCGAGCTCGCCCATGGTGAGCGGGCCGTCGTGGCCGATCCAGAGGAGCGCGTGGATCTGCGGCGGGGTGAGCTCCAGCTCGCCGCAGCTCGCGGCCACCGGGTCGCGCAGGGAGCGGCGCCGCGCGAGCGCGATCACCTGCTCGCGGAGCGCCCGCGCCTCCCGGCGAAGCCCGGCGTCGGAGATAGTCCGCATTGCGGACCGTCTCTATGCCGGGTGGTCCGCGCCGTCAAGGGGAAGCGACCGGGCGCTCCGGGGTCCCGCCCAGATCCTCGATCTCCCCCTCGATGTCCTTCCGCTCCTCGGCGTCCGGCCGCAGCGCGAGGAAGGCCTTGAACTCCTCGATCGCCCGCCGCCGCTCGCCGCGCTCCTTGTACAGGTAGCCGAGGTAGTAGTGCGGCATCGGGTTGTCCTTCTCCTCGCGCGCCGCCCGCTCGTACCAGGGGAGGGCCGCGCGCTCCCCCTCGGCCTCGTGCAGCGCGCGCCCGAGGCGGTAGATCACCGGCACCGCCTTCGGCTCTACCCTCAGCACCTCCCGGAACACCTTCGCGGCCTCCTCGGCCTTGCCGAGCCGGAGCTGGCAGTCGCCGAGCGCGATCCGCAGGCGCGAGAGGCGCGGCGCGGCCGCGATCGCCTTCTCGTAGGCGCCGATCGCCGCGTCGCAGCGACCGTTCGCGGCGAAGAGGAGCGCCATCCGCTCGTGGGGATCCGCGCGCCGCGGGTCGGCCTTCGCGGCGCCGCGGTAGGCCGCGAGCGCCTCCTCGAGCGCGTTCGCGCGCTCGAGCGCGGCGCCGAGGTGGAGCTGGTGGTCGGCGTTCGAGGGCTCGAGCTCGACCGCGCGGCGCAGCTTCGCCACGGCCGCCGGGGTCTCCCCCTTCGCGAGGAGCGCGCGGCCGAGCCACTGCTGCGCCTCGGCGAGCTGGGGCGCCTCGGCGGCGGCGGCGGTGAGCCGCTGCACGGCGCCGTCGGCGTCGCCCCGCTCCAGCTTCACCGCGCCGAGCCGCACGAGCGCGCCCGCGTTCCGCGGCTGGAGCTCGACGGCCGCCTCGAGCGCCTTCTCCGCGCCGGTGAGATCGCCGGCGGCCCAGAGCAGCGCGCCGAACGTCACGTGCCCCTCCGCGTCGCGCGGGTCGAGGGTGAGCGCGCGCTCGAGGCGCGCCCGCGCGCCGGCCGCGTCGCCGCGTGCGAGCGCGATGCGCGCGAGGCCGGTCTCGGCGGCGGCGCACTCCGGATCGACCGAGAGCGCCCGCCGGTAGGCGGCCTCCGCGCCGGCGTGATCGCCCTGCGCTAGCGCGAGCTCGCCGCGCGCCGCGTGGACCGCCGCCACGCGCGGGCCGCGCTCCACCGAAGCGGCGAGCTCGGCGGTCGCGACGTCGAGCTGGCGGCGGGTGACGGCGATGCGGCCGAGCGCGAGCCGCGGCTCCCAGGCCGCGGGGGTCTTCGCGGCGACCTCGCGGTAGAGCGTGACCGCGTCCTCGATCCGCCCGGCGCCCTCGAGCGCGGCCGCCTTCGAGAGCGAGAGGGCCGCGTCCCCCGGCGCGGCCGCGAGCGCTCGGTCCGCGAGCGACAGCGCGTCGAGCGCGCGGCCCGCGGCGGCGAGCGCGCGCACGCGCACCGCGGCGAGCGCCGGGTCCTTGTCGGCCGACCCCGCCACCGCCTCCGTCGCCGCGACCGCGCCGGCCGGATCGCCGTGGGCGAGGCGGTGGCGCGCGAGCGCGGTGCGGGCCTCCGTCGCGAGCGAGTCCGCGGCGATCGCCGCCTCCCAGGCGCGATC
>NZ_JALCYX010000107.1:0-10911 GCF_022690695.1 Anaeromyxobacter sp. SG17 | reverse complement strand
GGTCCCGGACGGCGACCTCGCGGCGGTGCTTCACGAGGCGATCCGCTGCGCCATCCAGAAGCACGGCAAGCGCAAGGGCGCGGTCGCGCCGGAGCGGAAGACGAAGGGAGCGAAGCAGGCCGGGACGGCGAATGCCGCCGCGACGAAGAAGACCGAGAAGCCGCCGGCTGCGAGGACCACGATCCCGGCGATAGTGCGCCGCGCGGTGTGGAAGCGCGACGGCGGGCGCTGCGCCTGGGTCGGCCCGGACGGCTGCCGCTGCAACAGCCGCTGGAAGCTCGAGCTCGACCACATCCAGCCCGCCGCCCTCGGGGGACCGTCCACGATCGAGAATCTTCGGCTCGCCTGCCGAGCCCACAACCTGCTTCACGCGGAGAGCACCTTCGGGCGCGAGCACATGGATCGCTTCCGCCGCGACGCGGGCGATAGGCCATCGACACTCTCGCGCGCTGGCGCGGTGCCCCTGCGTCCCGGGATGCAGCTGGGCATGTGGGCGCCGTGATTTGCGGCCGCCACGGAGCTGGCGGAACCTCCGGCGAACCGGGATTGGGTTCGCAATGGCCGCGCGGCTAGAGCGTCGACTCGCCGCTCGCGTACTTCCGGGCTTCCGAACCCCTGCGCCCCCGCCGGTGACGCTCACCGCGCTGCCGCCCGCAGTGCTCCGCCCGGAGCGTTCCCGGCGCGCGCGTGCTGACCCGTCGATGCCCAGCCGGAGCGCGCGGTGCGCCGCTCGGCCGACGAAGCCGCTCCCTCGGTCAGCAGCCGAAAATGTGACGAATCCTGAGACTGCTTCCGTACGCCGCAGGCGCAAGGAGCGAGGACGCCCGCCGCAGGCCCGGTATCGTTCGCCGACGTGGAAAGGCCCGGGCCGCGCTTGGCGCGGCCCGGGCCGAGGATCAGCTCACGCTACGTGCCGTGGTGGCACGCCGCGCACATCGTGTTGTTCCGGCGGTCGTCGTCGTCGTGCTTGCGGAGGAACGTCCGCGGGTGCGGGTTCCCGCCCGCGCCGCCGACCTGGTGGCAGAGCACGCAGACCGAGTCGGCGCCCTGGTCGTGGCAGGCGGCGCAGCTCGAGATGTCGCGCCGGGCGGCGTCGCCGTGGAAGTTCCCGCTCGCGCGGTCGTTCGCCCAGCCGGCCTTCTCGTGCGTCGCGGGGACCCGCGAGCCGCTGAAGAGCTTCGTCAGGTTCTGCTGCTCGTGGCAGGACTCGCAGTACTTCTTGCCGTGGCAGCGCGAGCAGCTCGCCGGATCCTGGGCGGCCTCGATCATGTGGCGCGAGACGTAGTCACCGCGGTGGATGAAGTCCCGCTTCACCTCCTCGGGGAAGATGATCGAGGGGCGGGCGGCTGCCGTGGTGGGCGAGTGGCACTGCGAGCAGTAGGTCTGGTCGTGGCACTGCGCGCAGCTCTCCGCGCTCGGGCGCGCGAGCGGGCCGTGGAGCCGGAGCCAGTCGCCCTTGTGCGCGTACGCACGCTCGGGGAAGTAGCCCTTCAGGTCCACGTGGCAGGGCCGGCAGCGGCCCTCGTTGAAGTCGGTCTGGTGCTTGTGACAGGAGGTGCAGATGTCCATCGGCGGCGACCAGAACGGCTCACCGGCCTCCGGGAGCTTCTTGTGGCAGGTGTCGCACTTCCCCTTCACCGCGGCCTGGCCGAGGTGCTTGGCGTGCGAGAAGCTGAGGCGCGGCTCGATCGCGGCGGGCTTCGGCGCGGTCTTGTCCTCGTGGCACTCCTTGCACTTGTCGGTGGCGGGGAGGTGCCGCTGGGTGAGCGAGGTCGCCTTGTCGATCCCGGCGTGGCAGTCCGTGCACTCGATGCCCTGATCCACGTGGATCGAGTGCACGAACTCGGTCTCGGGCCGCTGGGCCTTCTCGTCCTTCTCGACCTTCTTCGCCTTGGCGCTGCAGCCCGCGGCGACGAGCGCGGCCGCGAGGACGACGGGGAGCGTGCGGTTCATTAGCGCACCTCCCGGATGCGGTAGGTCTGGTTGTAAACGAGCTTCGCCATGACGTCGTACGTCTGCTCCAGGAAGGGGGTCATGCCGGCGCGCCCCGCGACGACGGCGCTGAAGCCCTTGGCGAGCTCGACGCCCGCCGTGAGCGTGCCGGAGATCGAGTAGTCCTCGCCGTTCACCTGCTCGCGGAAGAAGTGGCCGAGCACGTCCGCCGCGGCGAAGAACTTGCCGAAGTCCTGGCGACCGAAGAGCCGGCCGCCGACGTACCCGTTCTCGAGGGCGTCCAGGTAGAACACCTCGGCGCCGGCGGCGGTCTCGCCGCGCTCCCAGTCGAGGCTTCCCTGGACCAGGTGGCCGTAGTAGTCGCCGTCCTCGCCGGGCTCGATGGCGAGGTGGTAGTCGGCCCCGACCTCGAGCCCGTGCTGGAGCTCGTAGCGGACGCCGCCGCCGATGTCGTTGCGGCGCTCGGTCGAGAAGACGGACAGGATCGAGTTCCGCGCCAGGAAGAGGTCCGGCGCGGTGAAGCGCCAGTCGGCCGTGAGGTGCAGCCGCGGCTTCACCGACCAGCTCACCGCCGCGTTCCCCTCGGAGAACCGCTCGTCGTAGAGGCTGTAGGAGCCGAAGCCGGAGAGGGTGAGGTTCTTCGCCAGCGGCTGGAGGCGGAAGTCCGCGCCGACCTCCTGGCGGACGGGGTCGCCGCCGTCCTCGACGAAGTTCGCCGAGGCGCCGACGTCGAGGCCGCGCCCCGCGTAGCCCGGGATGGGGACGAAGACCGCCGCGCGCCCGCCGTAGGCGAGATCGCCCGCGACCGGGTTCCAGCTGCGGACGCCGCTGCGCGTGCCGAACCGCTGCGACACCGGCGCGCCGGCGTAGCCGGAGAGGCGGAGGCCGAAGGGCAGCGTCACGATCGCCTCGCCGCCGTCGAGCTGGATCATCCGCGCGACGCCGGTCATGACGTGCGTCCGGCCGAGCCGGAGCGTCAGCGCGTCGCCGAGCAGGCGGCCCGAGAGGTAGCCCGTCATGACGTCGCCGGTCAGGTCCGAGCCCGTCCCGTTGTCCCAGCGCCGATCCGCGAGCTCGTACGAGCCCCAGGTCGAGACGACGAGCTGCAGGTCCTTCGCGATCGGGTTCGTCACGCCGCGCGCGGCGATGTTGAGGATCTCGTACGCGGGGGCGACGGTGACGAGCTCGGGCTTCTCACCCGGCACGCCGCCGCGCGTCTGCTCACCCACGGTGAGGAGCGTGGTCGAGGTCACCTCGACCGTGTCTGCCCGCACCGCGGGGCCGGCGAGGATCGCCAGTCCGAGGGCGATGACTGGTGTGATGTTGCGCATCAGGAGCTCACCTCGAGCGTGGGTGCGTCGCGGCAAGGCTCGGCGGATGCGCCGGCCAACGGCCGCGGAGTTCCGCGGACGATGACACAGGGTGCTTCGCTCAATCTTGTCGAAGATCATTTACACCCCGGAAACCTCCGTTGCGGTACGGGATTTCCATCGCCGGGGCGGGCGTCGGCGCGGGTGGACGCAGCGTGAAGCCGGCGCCCCCGCGGCCCCCGATTATGATGTGACGATGCGCCGCGCTCTCGTCCTCCTCGCTCTCCTCGCCACGGCCTGCGCCGGAGGGCGCACCGTCCAGCGCTCCCCCCTGATCGGCCAGCGCGCGGAGCTCACCGCGGAGGACCTGGCGGGGCGGGAGGTGCGGGTCCCGGGCGACTCGGCCGGGAAGGTGCGGATCATCGACTTCTGGGCGAGCTGGTGCGAGCCGTGCCGCGAGCAGCTCCCCCTCCTCGACCGGCTCGCCCGCGACTACGCCTCACGGGGGCTCGCCGTGTACGGCGTCGCCTTCGACGAGGACCGCGCGATGGTGGAGGCGTTCCTCTCGGCGACCCCGGTGTCGTTCCCCATCCTGTGGGACCGCGGCGGGGGCCGCCTCTCGGCGCCGTTCTCGATCAGCCGGTTGCCGACGACCCTCCTCGTGGACCGCGCCGGGGTCGTCCGCTTCGTCCACCTGGGATACGACGTGGCGGAGGGGCGAAAGCTGGAGGGGGAGGTCCGCGAGCTCCTCGGGGAGTGACCGTCAGGAGCGGGCTTCCGGAGCGGGCGGCACGGGCGCCGGCACGAGCGAGAACCGCACCCGCTCCCGCTCGCGCTCCACCTCGCCCGCGTCGGCGGGCGACTCGCGCAGCCAGTACGCCATCTCGTCCGCCTCCCACGTGTACGGCTCGCCGTCCATGAGCACCCGCCCCTCGGCGACCGCGTTCGTCGCCTCGAGGAGCGGCACGTGGGCGAGGTCGCGGATGAGCGCGTCGAAGCGACCCTGCCGCTCGGGGTCGATGAAGGCGAACGCGTAGCGGGCGGCGTAGGCGGTGTGGAAATAGGCCGGCCGGAACACGACCCCGCCGAGGCCGAGCCGGACCGCCATGCGCGCGAGCATCGTGCCCGCCTCGCGCGCGAGCCCGAGGCCGGGAACGTCCTGGCCGGGGAGGCGCGGCCGGCGCTCGCTGAACTGCGCGCGCGGGTTCCGCAGCGAGAGCCAGTGGATGTACAGGACCTCCACGCCGAGGACCCGCCTGCGCTCGAGGACGAGCTCCACGAGCACGTGCTCCTGGGCCTCCGACTCACCGTACAGGCGGACCCGCTCGCCGAGGCCGGTGGAGTCGAACGTGACGCGGAACTGCCGGTACCCGAGCCGCTCGAGCTGCGCGAGGATCCCGTAGCGGAAGAGCGCGTGCTCCATCCCGGAGGCGGTGTAGAAGCCGAGCAGGAGCCGCTGCCGGTGCGGCCGGATCCCGAGCGCCTCCTCGAGGTCGTCGGCGGTGAGCTCGCCCTGTTCGGTGAGCTCGCCCGGCGACATCTCGCGGGACAGCACGGTGAAGCGCGCGCCGAGGGGGTCGTAGTCGGCGGGGATGGGCTCGGAGGAGCCCGCCGCGAGCGCCATGCCCGTCCCGGCGAGCACGCGCCAGGCGAGGCTGGAGTAGCCGCCGGCGGGCAGCCACACCGTCGGGACCCCGTCGAGCTCCGTCGCCACGAGGAGATCGCGCTCGCGGACCCCCTCGAGCGTGAGCCCGAGCTTCCCGAAGCGATCCCCCTGCAGCACGTCGCCCCCCGCGAGCACGAACGCGAGCTGCGGGCGCGGCATCCGCTCGAGGAGGGCGGTGAGCGCCTCGAGGTACGCCGCGTCGCCGGCTCCCTCCGGCAGGACCGTCTCGTCCACGTCCTCGAGCGGGCCCCAGTCGGATCCGGAGATGGAGCCGATCCAGCGGTCGCGGTCCCGGGCCAGGCAGGCGGCGATCCCGTCGGGCGGGTGGGCGTCGAGATCGAGCACCGCGACGCGCGCCGAGAAGCCGTCCTCGCGCAGCGCCGCCACCGCGACGGCCACGTCGTTCACCGGGCAGAAGCCGCCCGCCGCGCCGGGGGCGGCGTGATGGAATCCGCCGAGCAGGTTCAGGGCGGGGTGCTTCGTCCGGAGCGTCTCCCGCGCCGCGGCCAGGGTGGCGCCGCAGGCGAGGCGGATGGTGGTCATGACCTCGTCCACCGGCACGTCGGACGGGTCCACCGCGAAGATGTGGGCCATGGTCGCGGGCCGCCCGAGCGACTCGAGCAGCTCGGGCGTGTGGACGCGGGCGAGGTCGTCGTAGGCGATGCGGCGGGGCGCGTGCACCGCGCTCGCGGGCACGGCGCCGCACTCGCGCAGCCACCACATGACGAAGTCGGCGCGGCGCGGCTCCATCCCCGCGCCGACCTCGAGCCCGGACAGCGGCAGGCGGTAGCGCGGGTCGTACCAGACGCTCACCTCCCGGCGGTGAAGCCAGGAGCGGAGCCGGTAGAGGAGGGTGCGGGCCCGCAGCAAGGGCTACCGGTGGCCCGGCGGCGCGAACGGCGGCTCGCCGCCTCCCTTCGGCACGTCGGCGCCGAGCTTCGCGCGCGAGGCGCGGGCGGTGCGGGCCGCGAGCCACCAGCCGATGACCGTCTCGAAGGCGATCCAGGCGATGGCGATCCAGGCCGCCCGCACGAGGAGCCCGAGCCCGGTGGCGCAGCGGGCGTACTGCTCGTCGAACGTGCGCGCGTAGTCCCCGAGGAACGGCGTCGCACGGACGGTGTACCCGATGATGAAGATGAGGAAGATCGTGCGCAGGATCGCGAGGAGCTTGAGCATGCCCCCGAGTGTAGCGCAGCGCGGGCCCGCGGTCCGGAACGTGGCGCGGGCCCCCGGCGGTGCGGGGGCCCGCGGCTCGCGGAGCTACTGAGGGAACTTCACGAGGCCGTAGCGCGTCGCCCCGCCGACCGTCGCGCGCACGATGGCGTTCCGGCTGCCGTCGGGCGCGACGAACACGAACAGGCCCTCGGCGGCGTACGGAGCGCTGGCCTCCGCCCAGACGGGGATGGGCTCGGTGGCGGCGCCGGGGAGCGCCACGAAGGAGGCGTCGTAGCGGTGGACGGCCGTGGCCGTCGCGTCGAGGAGCGCCACGTTGCCGAGGGTGTCCGCGTGCGCGAACCGCACCGAGGTCACGCCGGGGAACGATCCCATCGACGCCGAGAGGTAGTCCGCCGTCGAGTAGATGAGGTTGCAGGTCGAGAACAGGTGGTTCCCGTTCTGCTCCACCCACAGCCGGGCCGAGGTGCACCCCGACGCCGTGCCGAGCTGGAGGAGATCGCCGCTGTTCTGGAGCACCCACTGCTCCACCGAGCTGCCGTCCGCGACGTAGAAGCGGTTCGGGTCCGTCGGATCCGCCGCCCCGGCGGTGCCGTACAGGCCGCGCGTGGTGAGCGCGCCGTTGCTCGTGTCGAGGTCCCCGATCCACTGGCCGGAGGCCTTCGGGAAGACGAACACGTGCCTCGACGAGACGGCGGCGAGATCGTTCACCTGGAAGTTGGCGGAGATCGAGCTCGTGACGGCCGGCGTGGCGCCGAGCGAGACGACCCGCAGCCAGACGTCGTCGCCGACGACCGCCGTCGCGCCGCTGGCGAGCACGCCGACGACGTTCGGCGCGGTCTGGAGCGCGACGCTCGCGGTCTCGGCGCCCGTGTTGGCGTCGAGCACCCACAGCCGGCCGCCGCCGGCGACCGCCGGATCGGCGCCGACGAGGACGATCTTGCCGGCGGCGTACTCGGCGTCGCGCACCTCGTGGCCGAGGTCCTGGATGTGCGGGTACGCGGTCACCGTGACCGTATCGCTCGTGCAGGCCCCCGGGCGATCGCACACCGTCACCTGCAACACGTAGTCGCCGAGCAGGTCGGGGGTGAAGCTCGCGCTCGCCGTGTCGGCGCCCGTGAGCGAGCCGGCGGTCACGGCGCTGCCGGTGGGCGTGTCGACGACGGCCCAGGCCCACGTGAAGGTCGTGTCCCCGTTGACGTCGGTGGCGCTGGCCTGCGTCGCCACCGAGGGCCAGACCGTGGGCGTCGCGGTGCGGTTCACCGCTCGCGCCGGCCCCGCCTCGGCGACGGGGGCGTCGTTCACGCAGGTGACCGTCTTCGGGACCGTGGTGGTGTTCACGCCGTCCGTCGCGGCGAGCGTGACGACCCAGTCGCCCTCGTCCGCGGGCGCCGGCCCGCAGGTGACGGGCAGCGAGACCGCGCCGCGGCAGGAGCCCGGCGTGCCGGCGGGCTGCGCGGTGCCGCCCGGCGGCGTCACCGTCCAGCTGCACTCGAGCGGATCCCCGTCGGCGTCCGCGACCGTCCCCTGCGCCGTGAACGAGACGTTCCGCGACTGGGTGGCGGGCACGGTGACGGTCACCGCCGGCGCCGTGTTGATCGCCGTGACGACGACCGTGTCCGTGGTCGTGAGGAAGCCGTCGGACACGGTGAGCGTGAGCTCGTAGAGGCCGGTCACGTCCGGCGTGAACGAGGGCGTCGCGCCGGTGGTGCTGGAGAGCACCGCGGTGGTCGAGCCCGGCGGTGGCCGGAGCGACCAGGTGTACTCGAGCGCGGTGCCGTCCGGATCGCTGCTCGCGTTGGAGAGCGTGAACGGCACGTGGCGCGGGACGGTCGCGTCCGCGCCCGCGTCGGCGACGGGCGCGCGGTCCGGCGCGCAGGTGTTCGTGTCCATCCGGCACAGGCCGCTGCAGCACTCGTTCGAGAAGCCGCAGGTGTCGCCGTCGACGCGGCACTGCACCTCGCTCGTGCAGTGGCTCGCGACGCACACGCGCGGGTAGCCGCAGTCGTCGCTGTTCCGGCACATCCCGCCCTCGAGCGGGTTGCGCATGCAGGTGCCCTGCACGCAGCCGTAGGAGCAGCAGTCGGCGTTCTCGCCGCAGGCGGTGCCGGTCGGCCGGCAGGAGGCGTCGGGGGAGGTGATCGTGTCCTGCTGGCACGCCGCGGCGAGGAGGGCGGCGAGGGCGACGGCGAGCTTCGTGCTCGTGGGGAGGCGCATGGTGGATTTGCTCCTAGAGCCGGAACGAGACGCCGGCCGCGAACGACCAGTCGGCGCCGCCGTCGAGGTCGTAGCCGACGGAGAGGGGCTCGAGATCCAGGACGAGCTTGGGCGAGAGGGCGACGCTGCCGCCGAGGCCGAGGCGGAAGATCCCGGTGGTGGAGGTCTGGGTCTCGCGGATCCGGCCGACGAACACCTGGTCGACGAGGACCGTCACGCGGTGGTGGACGACGCCCACGCCCGCGTCCGCGCGGACCGCGGCCTTTCCGCCGCGGAGCGGCAGCGCGAGCCGCACGCCGGGCGTGGCCTCGAAGCTCACGCCGCTCGTCTCGATGCCGTCGGCCTCCTTCGGCCGGACGTAGACCGCGCGCAGGGGGGCGACGAGCCCGACGGAGAGCCCCGCGGGCGTGCGGGAGAGCGGGAGCACGCCCTCGAGCCGCAGCATGGGGGACAGGTCGCCGCCGTCCTGGCTGCGGGAGAAGCCGAAGAGCGCCGCGGCGCGCAGCGGGTCGCGCCCGCCGGGAGTCGACGCCGGCAGGCGCGAGGTGCCCGGCGGCGGCGGCGGGAGCGGGATCGCGCCGGACTGGGCGGCGGCGGCGGCGCCGGCCGCGCCGGCGAGGACGAGCGCGAGGAGCGCGCGGGCGAGGAGGGGGATCTTCATGGCGGGTCCTCCGGAGCTCACAGGCGGTGGCTCGCGGACACGAGGAACGAGAAGGCGGAGCCGACGCCGTCGCCGAACCGGACGTCGAAGCCGACGAGCTGGGCGCCGACGCGGACGTTCGGGGTCGGCGTGAACGCGAGCCCGCCCGCGAGCCGCGCCACGCCGGCGACGCCGCCCGAGACCGGCTCGACGTGGCCGATGCCCGGGACGTCGACGGAGCCGGACGCGGCGGTGTAGGCGACGCCGAGGCCGGCGTCTCCGTGGATCCAGAGCTTCGGGCCGAGCGCGTAGGTCACGCGCGCCGCGGGCACCACCTCGAAGAGGTTCGCGCCCCACTCCATCGCGACGGTGCCCATCATCGGCACGGGGACGTCCTGGGAGTCCGACGCGTGCAGCACCCCCGCGGAGATCACCCAGCCGAGCGCCGCGCGCGGCGAGAGCGCGCGCACCGTGCGCTCCGCGTCGACGCGGAGCTTCAGGGCGCTGTAGCTCGCGTCCCCGATCCCGAACTCTGCGCCGAGGAGCGTCGCGATCCGCCACTCCGGCTCGGCGAACCAGCCCGCCGGCGGCTCCTGGGAGAGCCCGCCCGCCGTCTCCGCCGCGACCGGGGCGGGCCCCTGGGCCACAGGGGCGGGAGCGGGCGCGGGCTCCGCGGCGACCGCGGCCGGCGCCGCGAGGGCCTTCGCCGCGGGCTTCTTCGCGGCGCTGGCAGGCGCGCGCCGCGAGGGCGACGTCTGCGCCCGCGCGGCGGGAGAGGCCGCCAGGGCGGCGGCGAGGACGACTGCGAGGCGGCGTGCGATCATGAGATCCACCCAGGGGGAAAGTTCGCGGGAGGTTAATTCACCGCACGAGAGTTGTGAACGAAACGTGAACGCCGCGCGCGTCGCGTGATCCTGGGATGAGTGGAGGTGGGAGGGGCGGCGCGGCGTGGCGCGCCCACGACGGCTGCGGACGGGGGCCGAGGTGGCTATGCTCTCGAGCGACCGCGGGACTCGTCCGCGGCGCTCGGAAGACGGAGGTGCAAGTGGCGGAGTTGGCGGAGCTGAGGGACGCGTGCGCCGAGGCGGCGCGACGGGGCGGGGCGGTGCTGCGCGAGAAGTGGGGCGGGAAGCGCACCATCGAGCTGAAGGGCGGGATCGACCTCGTCACCGACGCGGATCGGGCGGCCGAGGCCGCGGTCCTCGGGTTCCTCCGGAGCCGCCTCCCCGGCGCCGCCATCCTGGCGGAGGAGTCGGGCGTCTCGGGGGGCGACGGAGGCGAGCTCCGCTTCTTCGTGGACCCGCTCGACGGGACCACCAACTACGCGCACGGGGTGCCGCACTTCGCGGTGAACGTCGCGGTCGCGGACGCGCGCGGCCTCGCGGCGGGCGCGACCTACGATCCGCTGCGCGACGAGCTCTTCACCGCGGCGCGCGGCGAGGGGGCGTTCCTCGGCGACGTCCGCCTGCGCCACTCCGGCCGCGCCGAGCTCGTCGGCTCGCTCCTCGTGACCGGGTTCCCCTACGACATCCACCAGCACCACGACTACCCGCTGCGGCTCTTCGGCGCGTTCCTGCGCCGGGCGCGCGCGGTGCGCCGCTTCGGCTCGGCCGCGCTCGACCTCGCCTACGTGGCGGCGGGCCGGTTCGACGGGTTCTGGGAGCAGCGGCTCAAGCCGTGGGACGTCGCCGCCGGGATCCTCCTCGCGCGGGAGGCCGGCGCGCTCGTCACGGACATGGCCGGCGGCGAGCGCATGCTCGACACGGGCGACATCGTCGCCGCGCCGCCGTCGCTGCACGCGCCCATGCTCGAGGTCATCGGCTCGGTGCCGCGCTGAGCGGCGGCGCGCCTGCGCTGGCCGCGGGCGCCTCCAGCGCCGGCGTGCCGGGCGGGCCTCCCGAGGCGCCGGCGGCCTGGACGGCCGTCACGGCCGCGGCGGCCGGCGCGGGGGA
>NZ_JALCYX010000106.1:0-11203 GCF_022690695.1 Anaeromyxobacter sp. SG17 | reverse complement strand
GGGCCTTCGCGGCGCCCTCCGCGGCCCGCGCGGCCGGTGCCGCCGCGCCGTCGCGCTTCCCGGCGGGCGCGGGAGAGGGCGCGGGCTTCGTGGCCGCCGGGGGCGCGGGCTTCGCGGCCGAAGGGGGCGCGGCCTTCGCGGCCGGCCTGGCCGCCCCCGCCTCGTCGAGGGTGAGCACGACGCTCCCCTCGCTCACGCGATCGCCGACCTTCACCCGCAGGTCCTTGATGGTGCCCGCCGCGGGCGACGGCACGTCCATCGTCGCCTTCTCCGACTCGAGCGTCACGAGCGCGTCGTCCTTGCTCACCGCGTCGCCCGGCTTCACGAGGACGTCGATGATCGGCACGTCCTTGAAGTCGCCGAGCGCGGGGACCTTCACCTCGATGGTGCTCATGGGTCGTTCGCTCTCCGGGGCGCCTACACGGTCCACGGCGCCGGCTTCGCGGGATCGATGCCGTACTTGCGGATGGCCTCCGTCACCTTCGCGGCGGGGAGCTTCCCCTCGTCCGCGAGCGACTTCAGCGCGGCGACCGCCACGTGGTGCCGGTCCACCTCGAAGAAGCGGCGGAGCCGCTCGCGGGTGTCGGAGCGCCCGTAGCCGTCCGTGCCGAGCACGAGGTACCTGCGGCCCACGTACGGCCGGATCTGCTCGGCGAACGTGCGCACGTAGTCCGTCGCGGCGACCACCGGCCCGGAGGTCTCGCCGAGGAAGCGCTCGACGTGCGACTTCTTCGCCGGCGCCTCGGGGTGGAGGAGGTTCTCGCGCGCGACCGCCATGCCGTCGCGGGCGAGCTCCGTGAAGCTCGGGCAGGCCCACAGGTCGGCGTCCACGCCCCAGTGGCTCTTCAGGAGATCGGCGGCGGCGATCACCTCGCGGAGGATCGCGCCCGAGCCGAGCAGCTGGACGCGCGGGGCCTTCTTGTCGCCCCCCGCCCCGCGCTTGAAGAGGTACATGCCGCGGATGATGTCCTCGGCCGCGCCCTCGGGCATCGCCGGGTGCACGTAGTTCTCGTTGAGGACGGTCAGGTAGTAGTAGACGTCCTCCTGCTCCTGCACCATGCGCCGGAGCCCGTCCTGCACGATGACCGCGACCTCGTAGGAGAAGGTCGGATCGTACGAGCGGCAGTTCGGGATCACCGACGCGAACACCTGCGAGTGGCCGTCCTCGTGCTGGAGCCCCTCGCCGTTCAGGGTGGTGCGGCCCGACGTGCCGCCGACGAGGAAGCCGCGGCAGCGCATGTCGCCTGCGGCCCAGGCGAAGTCGCCGACGCGCTGGAAGCCGAACATCGAGTAGAACAGGTAGAACGGGATCATCGAGCGGCCGTGCACGGAGTACGACGAGGCCGCCGCCATCCACTCCGCCATCCCGCCCGCCTCGGTGATGCCCTCCTGCAGCACCTGGCCCTTCCGGTCCTCGCGGTAGAAGGCGAGCTGGTCCGCGTCCTCCGGCGTGTAGAGCTGGCCGACGTGGCTCCAGATGCCGAGCTGCCGGTACATGCCCTCCATCCCGAAGGTGCGCCCCTCGTCCGGCACGATCGGCACGACGCGCGCGCCGATCTTCTTGTCGCGCGCGAGGATGCTCATGATCTGCACGAGCGCCATCGTGGTGGAGATCTCCCGGTCCTCGGTGCTCTTGAGGAGCCGGTCGAACGTGGCGAGCGGCGGGACCTCGAGCGTCTCCGGCGCGCGGCGGCGCCGCCGCGGGCGATCGCCCCCGAGCTCGGCGCGGCGGGCGCGCATGTACTCGAGCTCCTTCGACCCCTCCTCGAATTTGAGGAAGGGCACCTCCTCGAGCTTGTCGTCGGGGACGGGGAGGTCGAAGCGGTCCCGGAAGCGCCGGACCGCGTCCGTCGCGATCTTCTTCTGCTGGTGGGCGATGTTCATCGCCTCGCCCGCCTCGCCCATGCCGTAGCCCTTGATGGTCTTCGCGAGGATGACCGTCGGCTGGCCCTCGTGGCTCACCGCCGCCTGGTAGGCGGCGTAGACCTTGAACGGATCGTGGCCGCCGCGGTTGAGGCGCCAGATGTCCTCGTCGGAGAGCTCGGCGACGAGGTCCTTCAGCTCCGGGCTGTCGAAGAAGTGCTCGCGGACGAAGGCGCCGTCCCGCGACTTGTAGACCTGGTACTCACCGTCCACCACCTCCATCATCCGGCGGCGGAGGGCGCCGCTCTTGTCCTTCGCGAGCAGCGGATCCCAGTGCCGGCCCCAGATCACCTTGAGGACGTTCCAGCCGGCGCCCCGGAACGTGCTCTCGAGCTCCTGGATGATCTTGCCGTTGCCCCGCACCGGCCCGTCGAGCCGCTGCAGGTTGCAGTTCACCACGAAGATGAGGTTGTCGAGCTTCTCGCGGCCGGCGAGGCCGATGGCGCCCATCGCCTCGGGCTCGTCCATCTCGCCGTCGCCGGTGAAGACCCAGACCTTGCGGCCCTCGGTGTCCACCACGCTCCGGTCCGCCAGGTACTTCATGAAGCGGGCCTGGTAGATCGCCATGAGCGGCCCGAGCCCCATCGACACGGTGGGGAACTGCCAGAACTCGGGCATGAGCCAGGGGTGCGGGTAGGACGAGATGCCCTTCCCCTCGACCTCCTGCCGGAAGTTCGTGAGCTGCTCCTCGCTGAGGAGGCCGAGCAGGAACGCGCGCGCGTAGATGCCGGGGGAGGAGTGACCCTGCAGGAAGACGAGATCGCCGCCGCGCTCCTCGGACCAGGAGCGCCAGAAGTGGTTGTAGCCGACGTCGTAGAGCGTCGCGGCGGAGGCGAAGCTCGCGATGTGGCCGCCGACGTTCGTGTGCTTGTTCGCGCGGACCACCATCGCCATCGCGTTCCAGCGGATGTAGTGGCGGATCCGCTGCTCGAGGGCGAAGTCGCCCGGGAAGCGCGGCTGCAGCTCGACCGGGATGGTGTTGACGTAGGCGGTGTTCGCCGAGAACGGCACGTACGCGCCGGCTCGCCGCGCCCGGTCGATGAGGTGCTCGATGAGGAAGTGCGCGCGCTCGGTCCCTTCGCGCTCGAGGACGCCCTCGAGGGCGTCGAGCCACTCGCGCGTCTCCTGCGGGTCCATGTCGGGGCTGGAAAGCGGGTCCATTCGGGGCGCCTCACGGTCGTTGCGGACGTTGCTTCGGCTGGGGTGAACTCCTAACGAGAAGCGCCTGCCGATCAACGCCTGCCGGCGTGGATCCGCACCTCGGGTGCGCGCGGCGCCGCGCACCCACCCGCCGCACCGATCCGACGGTGCGATCGCGCCCCGGGGGCGGGGGTCCAGCCGTCCGCCCTTCGGCTGGGAGAGGACCGCAGTGCCTCGAGCCGCGCCCGCCGGAACACGGTAGGCTCTCGTCCGTGCGCGCGATGGTCGTCGAGCATCCGGGCCGGCCGCTCGCCGCCCGCGACCTCCCCGTCCCCGAGCCAGGGCCCGGCGAGATCCTGGTGCGCGTCCTCGCCTGCGGTGTCTGCCGCACCGACCTGCACGTCGCCGACGGCGACCTCGCCCTCCCCGGCCGGCCCGTCGTGCCCGGGCACGAGATCGTCGGCGAGGTCGTGCGCGCTGGCCCGGGCGTGGCGCGCTTCGCGCCGGGAGATCGCGCCGGCGTCGCCTGGCTCGCCTGGGCGTGCGGGGCCTGCGGGTTCTGCAGGGCGGGCCGCGAGAACCTCTGCGAGCGCGCGCGCTTCACCGGCTGGCAGCGGGACGGCGGGTACGCGGAGTACGCCGTCGCGGACGCGCGCTTCGCGTTCCCGCTTCCTCCCGGCACCGACCCGGTCGCGACCGCGCCGCTCCTGTGCGCCGGGCTCATCGGGCACCGCGCCTGGCGCATGGCGGGCGACGCGGCGCGGCTCGGGATCTACGGCTTCGGCGCGGCGGGGCACATCCTCGCACAGGTCGCCCGCCACGCCGGCCAGGAGGTCTTCGCGTTCACGCGGCCCGGTGACGACGCCTCGCAGCGGCTCGCGCTCGACCTCGGCGCGGCCTGGGCGGGCGGCTCGGACGCGCCCCCGCCAGCCCCGCTCGACGCGGCCGTGATCTTCGCGCCGGTGGGCGCGCTCGTCCCCGCCGCGCTCGCGGCGGTGGCGCCGGGCGGGACGGTCGTCTGCGCCGGCATCCACATGAGCGACATCCCGCGGTTTCCGTATGCGCTCCTGTGGGGGGAGCGCGTCCTGCGCTCCGTCGCGAACCTCACCCGCGCGGACGGCGAGGCGTTCCTCGCGCTCGCGCCGCGCGTGCCCGTGCGCTGCGAGGTGACGCCGTTTCCGCTCGCCGCGGCCAACGAGGCGCTCGATCGGCTGCGCGCGGGGAGGATCGAGGGCGCGGCGGTCCTCGTGCCCTGAAGGGGCCGCGCGCCCGCCGGGCCCCGCAGTGCTCGCCCGGCGAGTCCTCCCCGGGCCCCGCGCGGCTCCGGTCGCCGCTGGCCCGCGCCAGCGCCTCTTGCAAATGAAAGATGCCGCCATTAATCTTCCAGGTGAAAGCAGTCCTTCCCCGCGTCATCTGGAGGTCCGATGCGCGCATCCGCCCACACCGCGAGGTCGCCGGAGCCGGGCGCCGTCCTGACGAAGGCGACGCTCCGCGCGGCGGAGCTCCTCGAGCTCACGGACGCGCAGCTCGCGCGGATCATCGGCGTCAGCGGCGCCTCCGTCTCGCGGCTCCGCGCGTCCGCGCGGGCGATCGACCCCGGCGCCAAGGAGGGCGAGCTTGCGCTCACTTTCCTGCGCATGTACCGCAGCCTCAGTGCTTTACTGGGAGACGCAGCGAGCTGCCGCGCGTGGTTCCACGCCGAGAACGCTCATCTCGGCGGCACTCCCGCACTCCTCGTGCGGAGCGTCGAGGGGCTGGTGAATGTCACGCAGTATCTGGACGCGATGCGGGGGAAGGTCTAACGCCCGGGCGCTCGAGGGCCGGCCCTGGCGCATCGCGGAGGGCCAGCGGATCATCTCGACGCGGCCCCTCGTCGATTCGGACGCCGAGCACGCGCTGCTCGAGCGGATGATCGACGACCACAAGCCGCCGCTGCCGCCGGACCCCGTGCTCGGGAGGCTGCACTACCTCCTCTACTCTCCGTTCCGGTACCCGCCGCTCAGGTACGGCTCGCGCTTCGGGGGCCGCCACGAGCCGAGCCTCTGGTACGGCTCCGAGGTGCTCCGCACCGCGCTCGCCGAGACGGCCTACTACCGGATCGTCTTCTTCGAGGGGACGAAGGCGAAGCTCGCGCCGCACGCGATGCCGTTCTCGGCGTTCCAGGTCGCGGTCGCGACGCGGGCGGGGGTGGACCTGTCGTCGCCCGCGTTCAAGGCCTCCCTCCGCAAGCTCTGCTCGCCGAGCGACTACACGTCGAGTCAGCAGCTCGGGACCGAGATGCGGGCCGACGGCATCGAGGCCGTCCGCTACCCCTCGGCGCGCGACCCTCGCCGCGGCCCGAACCTGGCGCTCTTCTCGCCGGCGGCCTTCGCGGCCCCCGCCCCGCTCGCGACGCCGGAGACCTGGTACTGCACGGTCACCGCCGCGCACGACGTCGAGTTCCGGCACGAGCGCGCCCTCACCATCGACACCGAGGCGTTCCCGCGCAGCACGTTCCTCGTGGCCGGCGTGCTGCCGGCGCCCGCGGCGTGAAGGGCCGGGGGCTCGGGGCCGACCGGGGCGCGGCGCGGGCGCGCTCCGCGCGATAGGCTTCGCGGATGCCAGGTCCCCTCGATCGCGCCGACGCCCTCGCCCTCGAGCAGGCGAAGCACGTCCTCGAGACCCCCGATCTCGCCATCCAGCTCGCGAGCCGCGTCGGCCGGCCGATCGAGCGGCTCGTCGAGAAGCTGCCGGTTCGCACGCGCGATCTCGTGGGGAGCGCGACGCGCACCGCGCTCGAGAAGGGGCTCGAGCTCGCCGTGCGGACCCTCGACTTCCGCGAGGCGTCGGGGGCAGGCGGCGCGCCTCCGCTCGCCGTGCGCGGAGCGCCCGGCGCCGCCTCCGACCTCGCGCACCGCGCGGCCGTCATCGCCTCCGGGGCGCTCGGCGGTGCGCTCGGCGCCGCGACCCTCGCCATCGAGCTGCCCTTCTCGACGACGCTCATGCTCCGCTCCATCGCGGACCACGCGCGCGCCCAGGGCGAGGATCTCTCCGAGCTGCGCGTGCGGCTCGAGTGCCTCGGCGTCTTCGCGATGGGCGGCCGCGCCGCGAGCGACGACGCGGCCGAGGCCGGCTACTTCGCCGTGCGCGTGGCGCTCTCGCAGGCGGTCGCGCGCGCCGCCGAGCAGCTCGGCGCCCGCGCCATGGGAGACCTCGCCGCCGAGCGCAGCGCGCCGGCGGTCGCGCGCCTCGTCGGGCTCATCGCCCAGCGGTTCGGGACCCAGGTCGCGCAGAAGGCGGTCGCCCAGCTCGTGCCCATCGTGGGCGCGCTCGCCGGGGCCGGCATCAACTCGGTCTTCATCCAGCACTACCAGAAGACCGCCTGGGGTCACTTCACGGTGAGGCGGCTCGAGCGGAGCTACGGGCCCGACGAGGTGAGGCGAGCGTACGAGGCGATCCCGGGCTGAGCCTCGTCGCGGGGACGCGTCTCAGGACCGCAGGAGCTCCATCACTGCGTCGGCGGTGAGGACCTTGCCGGCGGCGCGGACCTTCCCGTCCACCACCAGCGCGGGCGTGGTCATCACCCCGAGCCGCATGATCTCGCGGAGGTCCTCCACCTTCTCCACCGCCACCGAGAGCCCGAGCGCCTCGACGGCCTTCTCGGCGTTGGCGGTGAGCGCCTTGCACCTGTCGCAGCCGGTACCGAGCACCTGGATCTTCATCCGTCACCTCACAGGACCGCGTTGAAGAGCCAGCCGACGAGCAGGATGCCGAGCGCGACGATCCCGACGAAGGCGGCGATGAGCGGCGGGCGGAGCACCTTCCGGAGGATCACGATCTCCGGGAGCGAGAGGCCGATCACCGACATCATGAAGGCGAGCACGGTGCCGAGCGCGGCCCCCTTCCCGAGCAGAGCCTCGACCACCGGGATGATGCCCGCCGCGTTCGAGTACATCGGGACGCCGATCGCGACCGCGGCCGGGACGGACCACCACGCGGACTTCCCCATGAACCCGGCGAGCAGCCCCTCCGGCACGTACCCGTGGACTCCTGCGCCCACCGCGATCCCGGCGAGCACCCAGGGCCACACCTTGCCGACCACGTCCCGCACCGCCTCGACGCCCTTCTCGACTCTGCCCTGGAACCCGAGCCGCTCGCGCTCGTGGACCTCGCTCCGCTTCATCGACGCGTAGACCCATGGCTCGACGTAGCGCTCGAGCTTCATCCTCCCCAGCACGAAGCCCGCGGCGACGGCGATCGCGAGCCCGGTGACGAGGTAGAGCGCGGCGACCTTCCATCCGAAGAGCCCGAGGAGGAGGACCAGCGCGACCTCGTTCACCATGGGTGCAGCGACGAGGAAGGACAGCGTGACGCCCAGCGGGATCCCGACCTCCACGAACCCGAGGAAGAGCGGAACGGCGGAGCAGGAGCAGAACGGCGTCACGACGCCGAGCAGCGCGGCGAGGACGTTCCCCACCGACTCGCGCCTGCCGGCGAGCAGGGCGCGGGTCCGCTCGGCGGTGAAGAACGAGCGCACGATCCCGACGCCGAAGACGATGAGGACGAGGAGCAGCAGCACCTTCGGCGCGTCGTAGAGGAAGAACGCGACGCTCTGGCCGAGGCGCGAGGACGGCGAGAGCCCGAGCGCCCGGAAGGCGGCGAGCTCCGAGAGCGGGTGGACGAGCGCATAGGCGGCCGCCCAGACGGCGAGGCCACCGGCGAGCAGCGCCGCGGTCTTGACGGGGCTCGCGCCTCGCGCCGCCGCCTCCGCCGTCGTCCGCGGCGCCGGCTGCGCGCAGCACACCGGTGCCTCCTCCGACTCGCCGAGCACGGGTAGCTTCACGAGGCCGTCCTTTCGCGAGCCGACCCTCGGCCGCGGCGCGGAGTATCGGGAATCCCGGAGCCGGTGTCATCGTCTTTTTGCGATTTGCGGATCCCGCGCGGCTTGCCGTGCGCGACCCCGCGACCGCTCGATCTCGCTAGCGCGCGCGTCTGCGCGGGCGCCGCTCGTGCCCGTGGCCGAGGATCCCCGCCATGCGCAGGAACCCGTAGACGAGCACGACCAGCGACGACCAGATCACGATCGCCAGCCCGACCATTCCCTGTGGCTGAGCGTTTTCCATGAACCGGCGATACCCCGAACCCGCTCGCCGGGCGCCGCCCGGCGGGGGCTCATCCGGTGACAGGTGCGTGACGCGCCCGCTCGCCCGGGCGCCCGGTCTTGCCTCTCGCGCGCGTCCATCGTAGATAGCCGATTCCATGGCGCCCCAGCTCAAGAAGGTCCCGGCCTGCGGTCCGGCTCCGGAGCCGAGACAGGAACCCGACCTCCGGCCGGTCGAGGGCTCCGACGCGGACGAGGAGCTGGCGCTCCTCGCGAAGGCGGTCGGGCACCCGGCGCGGGTCCAGATCCTCCGCCTCCTGGTCCGCCGCGAGGCGTGCGTCTGCGGCGACATCGTCGACGAGCTCCCGCTGGCGCAGTCCACCGTCTCGCAGCACCTCAAGGTGCTCAAGGAGGCGGGCCTCATCCGCGGCGAGATCGACGGTCCGCGCGTCTGCTACTGCATCGAGCCCCGCACCCTGCGCCGGCTCAAGTCCCTCGTCGGGAGCCTCTAGCCCATGTCCGAAGCCACCCTCGTCGCGCCGGCGCGCGCCGGCGTGACCCGTCGCCTCTCGTTCCTCGACCGCTACCTGACGCTCTGGATCTTCCTCGCCATGGGCGCGGGCGTGGCGCTCGGCTTCCTCGTGCCGGGCGTCGTCCCCATGCTCGAGCGGATGTCGGTCGGGACGACCTCGATCCCGATCGCGGTGGGCCTCGTCCTGATGATGTACCCGCCCCTCGCGAAGGTCCGCTACGAGGAGCTGCCGCGGGTCTTCCGGAACGGGAAGGTGCTCGCGCTCTCCCTCGTCCAGAACTGGATCGTGGGACCGTTGCTCATGTTCGCGCTGGCCGTGATCTTCCTGCGCGACCGCCCCGAGTACATGGTCGGCCTCATCCTCATCGGCCTCGCGCGCTGCATCGCGATGGTCATCGTCTGGAACGACCTCGCCAGGGGCGACACCGAGTACTGCGCCGGGCTCGTCGCGTTCAACTCGATCTTCCAGGTGCTGTTCTTCTCGGTCTACGCCTGGGTCTTCATCACGGTCCTGCCGCGCTGGCTCGGCCTCGCCGGCGCCGAGGTCCACATCACCATCGGCGAGATCGCGAAGAGCGTCTTCGTCTACCTCGGCGTCCCCTTCCTGGCCGGGATGGCGAGCCGCTTCGGCCTCCGCGCCTGGAAGGGCGAGGCGTGGTACCGCGGGGTCTTCATCCCGCGCATCTCGCCCATCACGCTCGTCGCCCTCCTCTTCACCATCATCGTGATGTTCTCGCTCAAGGGCGAGACCATCGTGCAGGTGCCGCTCGACGTGGTGCGGATCGCGATCCCGCTCCTCGTCTACTTCGTCGTCATGTTCTTCGTCTCGTTCTTCATGAGCCGGAAGGTCGGGGCGAGCTATGGCCAGACCGCCACCCTCTCCTTCACGGCGGCGTCGAACAACTTCGAGCTCGCCATCGCGGTGGCGGTCGCGACGTTCGGGATGGCGCACGGCGCGGCGTTCGCGGCGGTGATCGGGCCGCTCGTCGAGGTGCCGGTGCTCATCGGCCTCGTCACGGTCGCCCTCCGGCTCCGCGACCGCTTCTTCCCGGGCGAGACGGCGGAGCTCGCGGGCGTGAAGAACTGCGCGGGGAGCTTCGGCCCCGCGCGCGGGAAGGCGAGCCCGTGACCGGCGCGGACTGGCGGCGCGAGGCGGAGGAGCTCCGGAGGCTCGCGCCGCGCCACGTCCTGTTCCTCTGCGTCGCGAACTCCGCCCGCAGCCAGATGGCCGAGGGCATCGCGCGTTCGCTCGCGCCCGCCGGGGTGACCGTGTCGTCGGCGGGCTCGCAGCCCTCGCGCGTGAACCCGCTCGCCGTGCGCGCGCTCGCCGAGATCGGCCTCGACATCGCCGGCCACCGCTCGAAGAGCGTGGAGGCGATCCCTCCCGACACCGTCGACGCGGTCGTCACGCTCTGCGCAGAGGAGGTCTGCCCGGCCTTCCTGGGGAAGGCGCACCGCGTCCACTGGGGCCTCCCCGATCCCGCCGGCGCGGGAGGCCCGGAGGAGGACCGGCTCCAGGCGTTCCGCGACGTCCGCGACGAGCTCCGCCGCCGCCTCGCGGTCGTCTTCGGGCGGTAGCCGTCCGAGCCTCACGATCCCGGCCGCTCGCAGGCGAGCCGCAGCACCTCGCCGTCCGCCGTCCCGGCCAGGATCACCTCGTCCGCCCCCGCCCACACCGCCGACACGGCGAGGCGCTCGAGCCCGCGCGGCCTCCCCGCGCCGAGCCCCGCCTCCCGCGTCCGAGCGAAGACGAGCCCGCCGCCCTGCGTCCCGACCACCACCCCCCCGCCGGTCGCCGCGGCGGCGTTCGGGTTCACCTCGTTCGCGCGGGCGTCGGCGAGCCTCAGCGCGGCGACGCCCCCGTCCCGCGCGAGCCGCACGAGCCCGCCGTCGTCGGTGCCGGCGAGCGCGCCGTCACCGAGCGGCGCGAGCGCGGTGACCACGTTCGTCGCGGCGCCCGGCGCACCGAACACGAGCGGGTGCCAGGCGGCCGTCCGCGCGAGGAGCGGCGCGTCGAGGTTCGCGAGCGGCAGCGCGTAGGCGCCGGAGGCCGTCCCGATCCAGAGCTCCGTCGCCGTCGCGGCGAGCGCGGTCGCGCGGATCGGCTCGCCGTCCGGACCGGTCACCGCCATGGGCTCGGCGCCGCGGTCCGCCGAGACGCGGAACACGCCGCGCGCCGTCCCGGCGTAGAGCCGCGCTCCCGCGCGCGCGAGCGCCGTGACGCCCTCTCCCCGCAGCAGTACGAGCGCCTCCCGCGGCCCGTCGAGCGCCACGAGCCCGCCCTGCGTCGCCGCCCACACGAGCCCGTCGTGCTCCGCGAGCGCGTTCACGAACCGCGAGCGCCCCTCGAGCCCCGGGACCGCCTCCGCGGCGCCGTCAGGCCCGAGCCACACGACGCCATCGTCGAAGGTGCCGACCACCGTCGCGCCGTCGGCGGCGGCGAGCACGGCGGTGACCCGCCGGCCGAGCCGCGCGAGCGGCGCGCTCGCGCAGGGCGGCAGCTCGGCGAGCGCGGCGGCCGGCGCCGG
>NZ_JALCYX010000105.1:0-11723 GCF_022690695.1 Anaeromyxobacter sp. SG17 | reverse complement strand
CCGGCCGGCTCCGCGCGCCCCCGTCCGCGGCGCGAGCGCAGACCTCCTCCGCGCCGCGGGCATCCCCCTCCTCGACGAGCTGCCCGCGCCGGCGACCTCCGGCTCCGCGGCCCGCGCCGACGTGGGGCGGCTCGAGCGCGAGCTCGAGGACGCGCGCGCGCGAACCGCCGACGCGGAGGCCGCGCTCGCCGGCGCGCGCGAGAAGATCGACGCGCTCTCGGCGCAGGCCCGTCGCGCCGAGGGCGACGCGGCCGAGGCGCGCCGCCGGGCGGCGGACGCCGAGCGCCGCGCGGAGCTCGCCGAGGCCGAGGCGCGGCGCAAGGGCGAGGAGTCCGCCAAGGCCTCCGGCGCGATCGCCCGCGCGGAGGCGCTCGAGCAGGAGCTCGACGCGCTCCGGACCGACCTCGTCGTCGCGCGCGGAGAGGCCGAGGGCGCCCGCGGCGAGGCGGAGAAGCGCACCGTCGAGCTCCGCAAGCGCGTGCAGGAGCTCGAGGCGGCGAACGCCAAGAACGAGGAGCGCGTGCTCCGCGCCTACCAGAAGATCAAGGGCGACGAGAAGGTGCGCGACAAGGTGCGCAAGGCGCTCGCGATCGCGGCGCAGCTCCTCGACGAGGGTGCGCCGGCGGAGCCGGGAGCGAAGGACCCGCGCGCGGCGCCCCCTCGCGAGTAGCGCGGCCTACCCCAGCGCCTCTTCCTCTTCGTGAAGCTCTCCGTGCAGGCGGAGATCCAGGCCGAAGTAGCGGAGCATCCGCTGCTGGTGGCGCGTGAGGCCGCGGAGCTGGAGGCGTTCGCCGCGCTGCGCGAGATCGCGCGCGACGGCGGCGAGGCCGAAGTCCTGGCAGTCCCGCACCTGCGAGAAGTCGACGACGAGCGCGTCGCTCGAGGGGATCTCGCCGAGCCAGCCGGTGAGGCGCGTCGCGGCCCGCCCGTCGAACGTTCCACCGATACGAATGACCAGCTCCCCGTGCGCGCCTCGCGTCACGTCCATCATCTCGTTCACCTCGCGATTGCGAGCGTCTAGGGTGTGGCCGCCCTCCCGGGCGGTCAACTTCCGACCCCAAGCGAGCCCCACTGCGACGCGGTCTCGCGGGGTTTCACTCGCCTGTTCGCGAATCGTGCTCGGCCGTTTAGTGCGTCTCGGCTCCGGGGATCTCCTGCGACATCTCGTCGCCGCCGCTCGCGGCCCGCATGGCGCCGAGCGCGGCTCCGATCGCGATCAGGTTCGTGGGCGAGAGCGCCGCGCGCGCCGCCGCCTTCACGAACGGGCGCATGACCGGCCACAGCCCGCCTCCGAGGACGAACCCGGCCGCGGCGGCGACCCCCAGGACGGCCATCGGCCGCTCCTGCATGTGCCGCTCGAGCTCGACCTGCTCGGCGAACCGCGTCACCGCGTCGCGGGCCTGGCGGCTCACCGACTTCAGCGTCTCGCCCACCTCGTTCATGTCGTCCATCGCCGCCATGTCTCCCGCCCCCCTCGTCCCTCGGTCGTCCATGGGCGCGCTCAGGTCCGCGACATGAGCCTGCCGAGCACGAAGCCCAGCCCGGCGGCGATCGCGATCGCCGCGACCGGGCGCGCGCGCGCGAAGTTCCGGACGATCTCGCCCGCGTCCTCCGCGTACCCGCGGAGCTCCTCGATCCGATCCTGTACGTCCTGGGCGATGTCGCCCGCACCTTGCCTCATGTGCGACACGGTGCTGCCGCCGTTCTCCATGTGCCAACCTCGAGCGTGAAAGGGATCCTCTCGGCAAGGTAGAGGCAACGTGCCGGACGCGCCAAAGCCCCGTGGAGGCGGCGGCGGCGGTCCGGACGGGCGTCCCGGTGGCCGGCGGATCGTCCTGCACCCCCCCGGGGCTCGAGGCTCGCGACGGAGCGCCCGGGCGGGCGGCGGGCCTCAGCGGCGCGCCGCGCGCCGCCGACGTACGGCTCCGAGGAGCTCCGTCAGCTCGGCGATGCCGAGCGCGCGCGCGGCGGCGAGGTAGGCGAGGCCTCCCGCGGCTACGGGGACGAGCCCGAGCGAGAGCTGGCGCCCGAGCCCGCCCCCCGCGCCGAGCAGGCGCGAGAGCCCATGCTCGGTCGCCCACGCGGCGACGCCGAGCACGGCGGTCGCGACGAGCACGCGCCCGAGCTGGGCCGCGATCCCGACGCCGCCCAGGCCGCCGTGGCGGCGCCGCCAGGCGAAGGCGAGCACGAGGAAGTTCACCCCGGCGGCGATCGAGGTCCCGAGCGCCACGCCGCGGAAGCCGAGCACGGGCCAGAGCGTCACGTTGAGCGCCACGTTCGACGCCATCCCGAGGACGCTGCCGACGACCGGCACCCGCGCCTCGTCGAGCGCGTAGAAGGCGGGCGCGAACACCTTCACGCCCGAGTACGCGTACAGCCCGATCGCGTAGAACACGAGCGCCTGCGCCGTCGCCGCCGTGTCCTCCGGGCGGAATCGGCCGTGCTCGTAGATCATGGAGATGATCGGGCGCGCCAGGACCGCGAGCCCCACCGCGGACGGCACGTTCAGGAACGCCACGTGCCGCATCGCCGCCCCGAGTGTCGCCTTCACCGCCGGCATGTCGCGCGCGGCGGCGCGCTGCGCGACCCCCGCCCCCGCCACCGTCGCGATCGCGACGCCGAACACGCCGAGCGGGAGCTGCATGAGCCGGAAGGCCATCTGCAGCCACGTGTTCGCGCCCACCTGGTGCGACGCGAAGACCGTGTTCACGAGGATGTTCACCTGGGTCGCGGAGAGGCCGACGACCGCGGCCCCCATGAGCCTGCCGATCCGGCGCAGCCCCGGGTCGGCGAGCGCGTCGCGCGCCAGGGTCGGCCGGATCCGGAAGCCGAGCGCGTGGAGCGCCGGGAGCTGGGCGGCGAGCTGCATCACCCCGCCGACCATCGTCCCCACCGCCCAGCCGACCACCGCGCGCTCGGGCGGCCAGCCCGCCGCCCACAGCCCGAGCCCCACCGCGATGGAGCCCACGTTGAAGAGCGCGGGGGCGATCGCCGGCGCGGTGAAGCGGCTCTGCGCGTTCAGCATGCCCATCGCCACCGCGGCGAGCGACACGAGGAGCAGGAAAGGCATCATGATCCGCGCGAGCAGCGCGGCGAGGCCGGACGCCTCGAGGCCCGGCGCGATCACCGCCACGAGCCCGCCCGCGAAGACGACCCCGAGCGCGGTGAGGATCCCGACCGCGAGGAGCACGAGCGCGACGACGGCGTTCCCGAGCCGGTAGGCGGCCTCGCGGCCGCGGTTCCGGTGCGCGTCGGCGAACGCCGGGACGAACGCGGAGGAGAGCGCCCCCTCCGCGAAGAGGTCCCGCAGGAGGTTCGGGATCCGGAACGCGACCACGAAGGCGTCGGAGAACCGGTTCGCGCCGATGAGGATCGCGAAGAGCTGGTCCCGCGCGAGGCCGAGGACGCGCGAGATCATGGTCGCGGCGGACAGCCACAGCGCCCGGCCCACGCGCACCGGCGCGGCCGAGGTGGCCCCCGAGGCTGCGCCCGGGGTCGCGCCCGCGGGCGCCTGCGTCGGTTGCGTCATCTGGGTCGTGGTCCCTGCTCGGCGGCGGCCGCTAGTGCTTGCCCATCGCGGGGCCGCGCGCGGCGGCCTCCTTCTTCATCAGGAAGGACTTCGCCTGCGCCTGGATCGTCTGGGGGACGTTCCGGTCTCGGGCGAGCTCCTTGATGTCCTTCTCCTGCAGCGTGTACATCATCTTCAGCGCCGTCGGCAGCGGGACCTTCGGGTTCTTCACGAGCGAGATCTTGATCGCGTAGGTCCGCGTGAACTCCCGGTTCGAGTAGATGTACCGGAGCACGTCCGAGCTCACCGTCCGCGAGTTGGCGAGGCCGAGGATCTCACCGTCCGTGATGCGGGGGCTCGTCGCGGCCGCCATCGACACGAGCTTGTTGGAGTCGCGCAGGAGGAGCGTGCGCGCCTCCTTGTTGCCGAGGGTGGCGAGCTTGATCTTCTCGGCCACCGACATGCGCATGACCCGCTGCGTGATGTTGAGCTTCTTCTTCTCGTCCTCGGCCGTCTGCGCCGCCGCGGCCGCGCCCTGCTCCTGGGCCAGCTCCGCGCCGTAGTCGCGCATCAGGGCGGCCGCGGTCTCGACCGGCTCGGGCGCCCTCGCGCTCGGGTCCACCCCGTGGATCCGCACGTGCGCCGCGACGAGCTGCGGGACGTCGAGCAGCGTGAGGCCGTTCCGGACGCAGAAGTCGCACGCGCCGTCCACCGTCGAGGCGAGCGCGCTCGGGTTCCGGCACAGGGCGCGGATGATCTCGTCGCAGCGCAGGAGCCTGAGCTCGTTCTGGCGGACGATGTCGACGAGCCGCTGCGACACCGAGGCCGCGAGGCGCGCCACGGTGGCGTCCGGCGTCGCCGGGTTGAGGAGCACGAGCTCGAGCGCGGCGTCCTTGCCGGCGAGCCTGTCGGCGAGCCAGTCGAGGACCTGCCCCGGGACCCCCTCGGCGCGCAGGGCCACGCCCCAGAGCTTGTCGGGGAGCCCCTCCGCCGTCTTCTGCGCCGTGGCGGCGACGGTCGCGTCGCCGTCGAACGACAGGAACCAGAGGAGCGTGACGAGGTCCCCGGGCGCGACGGCGGGGACGAGCCCCTTCGCGCCCATCGTCCGCAGCGCCGCCGGCGCCTTCTCGTCGGCGTGCTTCTGGAGCGGCTTCGGCAGCGTGTCGAGCGGCAGCGGACACCCGGGCATCTCGGCTCCTAGACGACGGCTCGCGATCCGATCGGATCGTCCGTTCAGGGCGCCTCCGGCGCCTCGGCCGGTGAGCCGAGCGCGACGGGCGACACCTCGTAGACCGGCGCGCGGCGCCGGCGCCAGCGGTGGCGCAGCTTGCCGAGCGTCCGGTTGAGGGGGTTCTTGCGGGAGAGGAACGGCAGCACCGGGTCGCTCCGGGTGCCGAGCGCCTCCCGGGCGGCGAGGAGCCGGACGTCGCGGGGCCACAGCTCGAGCCCGCGCGCGATGGCGCGGACGGAGCGGTCGCGCTGGTTGAGGGCGAGGTGCACCCGCGCCAGGTTGAGCAGGAGCTCCGGGTCCGGGCCCGAGGCGCGCACCGCCTGGTCGCACAGCGAGACGCCCAGGTTCGAGTTCCGCTCGACGAGGACGAGGGTGACGCCGTACCAGGACATCGCCCGCGGCGCGCGCGAGTCGCGCCGGAACGCGCGCTCGAAGGCGGCGTGGGCGCCGTCGACGTCGCGGGCGGCGAACGCGGCGAGCCCCTCCTCGAGGGCGGCGTCGCCCGCCGGCTCGGGGGCGGCCCGTGGCGGGGAGAGGGGCTCCGTCACCGGTTCCGCTCGTGGAGGAGGCGCAGGCCGTCGAGCGTGAGGTGCTCGTCCACCTCGGTGATGGTCTTCGAGACGCCGGCGATGAGCGCGGCGAGCCCGCCGGTGGCGACCACCTTGGGGCCGAAGCCGAGCTCGTCCGCCATCCGCGCGCAGATCCCGTCCACCAGGCCGACGTAGCCGTACACGAGGCCGCTCTGGATGGACGCGACGGTGTTCTTGCCCACCACGTGCGGCGGCTTCTGGAACTCGACGCGCGGGAGCTTCGACGCGTGCCGGAACAGGGCGTCCATCGAGATGGCGATGCCGGGGCAGATCGCGCCGCCCAGGTACTCGCCCTTCGGCGAGACCGCGTCGAACGTGGTCGCGGTGCCGAAGTCGACCACGATGAGCCCGCAGCGCCACCGCTCGTACGCGGCGACCGCGTTCACCACCCGGTCCGCCCCGACCTCGCGCGGGTTCTCGTACAGGATGGACATCCCGGTCTTCACGCCGGGGCCGACGAAGAGCGGCTTCACCTTGAAGTACCGGAGCGACATCTGCTCCAGGGTGAAGGCGAGGGGCGGCACGACGCTCGAGATCGCCACCGCCGTCACGGCCGCGGGGTCGAGCCCGGCGGCGGCGAAGAGCTGGCGGGCCAGGATGCCGTATTCGTCGTAGGTCCGGGTGTGGCTCGTCTCGATCCGCCAGTGATGGCGGAGCGAGGCGCCCTCGTAGGCACCCAGGACGGTGTTGGTGTTGCCGACGTCGATGGCGAGCAGCACGGCCGGAGCCTAGCGTCGCCTCCCAGCCGGGGTCAACGCGGTCGGCGCCTCCCGGGCCGCTATCGCGGCCGGAGCAGGGCGACGTCGCCCGAGAGGATCCGCTCCACGCCCGCGCGCCCGCGCACGAGGAGCGCGCCGGTCGCGTCGATGTCCTCGGCGATCCCCACGATCTCGCGCCCGTCCGTCCTCACGGTCACCTCGCGGCCCAGGGTGACGGAGCGCTCGCGCCAGGCCTCGCGGATGACGCCGAACCCCTCCTCCGCGTGCCGGTCGATCCAGTCCTCGAGCGCGGTGAAGCAGGCGGCCGCGAAGAGCGCGCGGGGCGCGGGGGTGCGGCGCTCGATGGCGAGGCTCGTCGCCTCCGCGCGCAGCTCCTCCGGGAAGTCCTCCGCGCGCGCGTTCACGTTGACCCCGACGCCGATCACGACCCAGTGGACGCGGTCCGGCTCGGCGGCGAGCTCGGTGAGGATGCCGGCGAGCTTCCTCCCCGACGCGAGGAGGTCGTTCGGCCACTTGATCCCCGCCTCCACCCCCGCCTGGCGGATCGCCTCGCAGATCGCGATCGAGGCGACGAGCGTCAGCTCGGGAGCGCGGGCCGGCGAGAGGTCGGGCCGGAGGATCGCGGAGAAGTAGAGGTTACGGCGCGGGGGCGAGACCCACGCCCGGCCGCGGCGCCCCCGGCCGGCGGTCTGCGTCTCGGCGACGACGATGGTCCCGTGCTCGGCGCCCGCCTCGGCGAGCTCCTTGGCGCGGTCGTTCGTCGAGCCGAGCTCCTCGTGGCAGTGCAGCTCCCGGCCCAGGTCGTGCGTGTTGAGCAGCGGCCGGAGCTCCAGCGCGGTGAGCCGGTCGGGGACCTCCGCGAGGCGGTACCCGCGCGCGGGCACGGCGTCGATGCGGTAGCCCTGCGCGCGGAGCGCGTCCACGTGCTTCCAGACGGCGGCGCGGGTGAGGCCGAGCTTGCCGGAGATGGCCTCGCCCGAGACGAACTCGTCGCCCGCCTCCGCCAGGAAGGCGAGCACCAGCTCCTCGCTGCTCGAGGCCTCCGCCATGCTGCGAGGACGCTACGCGAGCTCGAAGGAGATGTCGACCGCCCGGGCCGAGTGCGTGATGGCACCCATCGAGACGAAGTCGACCCCGGTCGCGGCGACGCGCGGGAGCCGCTCCAGGGTCATGTTCCCGCTCGCCTCGAGGAGCACGCGGCCGTTCGCGCGACGGACCGCTTCGGCCATCGCGGCGTCGTCCATGTTGTCGAGCAGGACGATGTCCGCGCCCGCCGCCACGGCCGCCTCGAGCCCCGGGAGGTCCACCACCTCGACCTCGATCTTGAGCATCGCGCCGGCCTGGGCGCGGGCGCGGCGCACCGCCTCGGCCACCCCGCCGCAGGCCGCGACGTGGTTGTCCTTGATGAGGATCCCGTCGCCGAGGGCGAAGCGGTGGTTCTTCCCCCCGCCGGCCCGCACCGCGGCCTTCTCGAGCATGCGCCAGCCCGGGGTGGTCTTGCGCGTGTCGAGGAGGCGCGTCCGGGTGCCGCCGGCCGCGAGCGCGTCGACGCAGCGGCGCGTCGCGGACGCGACGCCGGACAGGCGCTGCAGGAAGTTGAGCGCGGTGCGCTCGGCGGCGAGGAGCGCGCGGACCGGCCCCGTGGCCACGCCGACCACCTCGCCGCGGAGGGCGCGCGCCCCGTCCGCTCGATCGAAGCGGCACTCGGCGCCGAGCCGCTCGAAGACCCGGACGGCGACGGCCGTCCCGGCGAGGGTCAGCTCCTCCTTGACGAGGAACTGCCCCTCCCCCATCGCAGCCGGGTCGATCGTGGCCTCGCTCGTGACGTCCCCGAGGAGCAGGTCCTCCTCGAGCGCGAGATCGACGAGGCGCTCCGCGTGGGCCGAGAGCCGAGGCATCCCGCGGTGCTACTTCCTGCCGCGCCGCGCCGCCGCCTTGCGAGCGCCCTTCTTCGCGGCCGTCTTGCGCGCCGGGGCCTTCACGACGCGCTTCGCAGCCGCCTTCTTGCCGCCGCGAGCCGCCGCCTTGCGAGCGGGGGCCTTCTTCGCGGCCACCTTCTTGCCGCCGCGGGCCGGCTTCGCGGCGACCTTCTTGGCCGCGGCCTTCTTCGCCGGCTTGCGGGCGGAGCGGCGCGCCGGCTTCTTCTCCTTGCGGAGGCCCTCGATGCCGGAGACGACCGCGCTCGAGGCTGCCTTCGCGATCTCCGTCGCGGTGGCGACCACCTTCTCGACGGCCCCGGCGACCGCCGTCTGCACCTGACCGGCGGCCTCCTGGACGGCCGCGGCCGGCGTGGACGGCGACTCCTCGGTCGTGGGCTTCTGCTCGTTCTGGTTCTCCATGGATTGCCTCCTCGTGGAAAGCGTCTCGGAACCCGAGAGCATTGCACGATGCGCTTCGAGCTTGTGCTTTTTTTCGCGGAGCTCGACGAGCCGCGCGCGATCCTTCTCGACCACCTCCGCCGGCGCCTTCGCGACGAAGCTGGGGTTCTCGAGCTTCTTCCCGACCGAGGCGAGATCCTGATCCAACTTGGCGATTTCCTTCTCGATTCTCGCCGCCTCCGCCGCGAGATCGATCGCGCCGGCGAGGCCGACGCGGACCTCGAAGCCGGCGCCGACGGCCACCGCGCTCTGGCCGCGCTTCGCGGGGACCGCCCCGTCGGAGAGCACGCGCGCGTCCTTCACATTGGCGAGCCGGTGAATGCGGCCGAGCTCCTCGCGCACGGTCGCCTCGGCCTCCGCGTCGAGCGAGCCGAGCTCCACGTCCTCGAGCACGACCTTGAACGGGATGTTCATCTCCCCGCGGATGTTGCGGATGGCGTCGACGACGCCGATCACCGGGCCGAACCCGCGCTCGGCGGCCTCGTCCACCTCCGCCGCACGCGGGTAGCGCGCCGCCAGGATCGAGTCGGGCCAGCCGTCCGCGCCGACGCGCGCGCGGAGCACGTGCCAGAGCTCCTCGGTGATGAACGGCATGAAGGGATGCAGCAGGAGGAGCGCGGTCTTGAGCGTGTGCGTGAGCGTCGCCTGCGCCGCCGCCTTCTTGCCGGCGTCGTCGCCGTAGAGCGCCTCCTTGGCGAGCTCGATGTACCAGTCGCAGAGCTCGCCCCACACGAACTGGTAGACCGTGCTCGCCGCCTCGTTGAAGCGGAACCCCTCGAGCGCCGCGAGGGTGTCGTTCACGGCGCGCTGCGTGCGCGCCAGGATCCAGCGATCGGCGGGGGTCATCGCGAGCTTCGTGGGGTCCACGTCGCGGTGGACGTGGCCCTCGAGGTTCATGAGCGCGAAGCGCGTCGCGTTCCAGAGCTTGTTCGCGAACGCGCGGTAGCCCTCGATGCGGTCCTTCGCGAGCTTGATGTCGCGCCCCTGCGCGGTGAGCGCCGCGAGCGTGAAGCGGAGCGCGTCCGCGCCGTACTGCTCGGTGATGACGAGGGGGTCGATCACGTTCCCCTTCGTCTTCGACATCTTCTGGCCCTTCTCGTCCCGCACCATCGGGTGCAGGTACACCGTCCGGAAAGGCACCTCGCCCATGAAGTGGATCCCCATCATCATCATCCGGGCGACCCAGAAGAAGATGATGTCGTGCCCCGTCTCCATGACGGACGTGGGGTAGAACGTCTCGAGCGTCTTCGTCCGGTCCGGCCAGCCCATGGTCGAGAACGGCCAGAGCGCCGACGAGAACCAGGTGTCGAGCACGTCCTCGTCCTGGCGCAGCGCTCCCTTGCCGCAGGTGGCGCACGCGGACGGCGTCTCGCGCGCGACGGTGACGTGGCCGTCCGGACAGTACCAGGCCGGGATCTGGTGGCCCCACCAGAGCTGGCGGCTGATGCACCAGTCGTGGATGTTGCGCATCCACGCCATGTACGTGTTCGTCCACTGCTCCGGGATGAAGCGCGTCCGCCCCTGCTCCACCGCCTCGATCGCCGGCCGCGCGAGCGGCTCGATCTTCACGTACCACTGGTCGGAGAGGAGCGGCTCGAGCACGGTCTGCGAGCGCTGGCAGCGGCCGAGCGGGAGGACGTGCGGCTTCGTCCCGCGATCGAGCCCCTTCTCGGCGAGGAGCCGCTTCACCTCCTCGCGCGCGTCGAACCGATCCCGGCCGGCGAGCGGCCCGGCCGCCTCGGTCATCCGCCCGTCGAGCCCGATGACCGTGATCTGCTCGAGCCCGTGGCGCTTGCCGACCTCGAAGTCGTTGAAGTCGTGCGCGGGCGTCACCTTCACGGCGCCGGTGCCGAACTTCGGATCGACGAGGATGGCGTCGGCGACGATCGGGATCTCGCGATCGAGGAGGGGGTGGCGCACCTTCTTGCCGACGAGCCCCCGGTAGCGCTCGTCCTCCGGGTGGACGGCGACGGCGGTGTCGCCGAGCATCGTCTCCGGCCGGGTGGTGGCGACCACGATTTCGCCGGAGCCGTCGGCGAGCGGATAGGCGAACGACCAGAGCTCGCCGGGGTGCGCCTCCTCGTGCTCGACCTCGAGGTCGGAGAGCGCGGTGCGGCAGTCGGGGCACCAGTTGATGAGCTTCTTCTCGCGGTAGACGAGCCCCTCCTCGTGCAGGCGCACGAAGACCTCGCGCACGGCGCGGGAGGACCGCTCGTCCATCGTGAAGCGCTCGCGCTCCCAGTCGAGGGAGGCGCCGAGCGCCTTGTGCTGCTCGCCGATGCGCGAGCCGAAGCGCTCCTTCCACGCCCACACGCGGCGGAGGAACTCCTCGCGGCCGAGGTCGTGGCGGCTCACCTTCTCCGTCTTCTTGAGCTCCTTCTCCACGATCATCTGCGTGGCGATGCCGGCGTGATCGGTGCCGGGGAGCCACAGGGTGTTGAAGCCGCTCATCCGCTTCCAGCGGATGAGGACGTCCTGGAGGGTCGCCGTGAGCGCGTGGCCGAGGTGCAGGGAGCCCGTCACGTTCGGCGGCGGCAGCACGATCGAGAACGGCGGGCGCGTGCGGTCGTTCTCGTCGCCGTGGAAGTAGCCGCGCTCGAGCCAGAAGGGATACCAGCGGGCCTCGACCTCGCGGTGCTCGTAGCCCTTCGCGAGCTCGGTCCGGTTGTCGTTCTCCATGACGTCTCGATTCGCCCTCCCGCCCGGCGTGCGGACGGGAGGGCCTGATGAGGTTGTCCTTGCGGGATGGCGCCGGGCGCTCAGCCCTGGCGCGACTTCACGAGGCGGTCGAGGTTCTCGCGGATGATCGTCTCCGCGAGCTCGGGTACCACCTCCCATACGATGCGCTCGATGACCTCGCGGGAGGCCTTCGAGAGCGCGTCGCGGAGCGCCGTCTCGCCGCCGTCGGCGGCGGAGGCCGCGGCGGGCGCGTGGCCCGTCGTGGCCGCAGGCGGCACGAACTCGTGCATCGGAGCGAGCTCCGGCGCGGGCGCCTCGGCCGGCGGCAGCTCGATCGGCGCGGGCGCGCGCGGCGCCGCGTCGAGCCCGAGGCCGAGGTCGAGCGGCTCGTGGCGCGCCTGCGCCGCCTCTCCCATGTCCACGTCGCTCCAGTCGTCGTCCTGGCGCGGCGCGACGACGGGCGCGGGCTGGGCGGGCGTTCCGAAGCCGAAGGGATCCTTGCGCACCGGCGCGGGCGCGGGCTGCGCCGCGGGCGGCGCCGGCCGGGCCGGCTGGACCGGCGTTGCCGGGCGAGCTGCCTGCGGCGGCGCGCCGAGGAAGGACGCCGGACGCGGGCCG
>NZ_JALCYX010000104.1:0-11884 GCF_022690695.1 Anaeromyxobacter sp. SG17 | reverse complement strand
CGAGCTGCGGGCCGCAGTCGCTCGATTCGTTCTGCCACCACGGCGCGAACGAAGCTACCCGCGCGCGGTGAAGCTGAAGATGAGCAACTACGCCCGCAGCCGCCCGGTCGCTAAGTGAGTGGCATTGGCGCTAGCGGAGGGTCGGGTACCTTCCGCGCCCGAGGCGCGCGTGGCGTAAAGGCGCTTGGTCGTCCGCGGGCTGCGCTGCCCCACAATGCCGCGAGGGCGCCGGGTCCGCGCCGGAGTGGATCGCCCAGGTCGCGACCGAGTGCCTGAGCAAACCAGCTCGCGGCTTTGCTCGCGCTGTCGAGGAAGGCGGGGCTGGACCTCTCGCAGATGCGGCAGGAGGTGCGCAACCGTTTCGGGACGCAGATCGAGTTCATCACGAAGAGCCAGGTCAACGAGCTACCTGCGCAACCTGGCTCCCCGCGGCCGGCGCGCCCCCGGAGCTCATCGCTCCCGTCCCCGGATACGCCGACAGCCGGATGGTGGAGCGTGTCTACGGCAGGCCGCCGCTCGAAGATCTGCGCCGCCGGCTCGGCGACGCCCTCGGCGAGGACTGCATCACCGGTGCATCAGCGCCCAGCGGATCAGCGATGATTCGATGGACTCCGTGGAACGCGCGGCTGACGCCTCGGTGATGGAAGAGGAGACGCCCACGGAGGCCGGAATCAGAAGGCCCACCAGACCTCGCGGTCGGGTGGGCCAGATGCACGAGCAGAGATGGGAGTGCCTGGGGGCGGAATCGAACCACCGACACGGGGATTTTCAGTTTGGACGTAATTGGTATCGCCGGGGCTCAGGGCTTCTACAAGATTGGTTGAGGGCATTGAAATCTCGTTGCCAATGCAGGGGACGGGTGTGTACCTGGGTACAGCCGGGTTTCACCCAATGTCACTGCGAAACGTTACCCCCAGCGTTCCCCCAAGTCCCCGAGGACGACAATGCCCGCAACGAGGCTGACCGCCGTAGCTGTCGAGAAACTGCTTCCGCCCGAGACCGGTCGCAGAGAGGTCTACGACGCCGAGGTCCCGGGCCTCACGCTGAGGATCTCCGCCTCGGGCGTGAAGAGCTGGTCCCTGACGTATCGGGTGCGCGGGCGTCTGCGCCGCCTCACTCTGGGCTGCTACCCAGGCGTTTCGCTCAAGCTGGCCCGCGACAGGGCGCGGGAGGCGCGCGGCGCGATCCAGCGCGGCGAGGACCCCGTCGAGGAGAAGAAGGCGAAGGAGCGGGAGCTACGGCTGCACGGGTTCAAGTCGTGCGTCGGCGAGTTCATCGAGAAGTACGCCAAGGCGCGGCAGCGGACCTGGGACGACACGGAGCGTATCCTCGAGCGGCTCGCGATCCCAGCGTGGGGCGACCGCCCGGTGAAGGAGATCAGACGCCGCGACGTCGTGGACCTGCTGGACGAGGTGGCGAGGGAGACGCCCTATCAGGCGAACCACCTGCGGGCGCACTTGAGCCGCATGTTCAATTGGCTCATTGAGCGGGAAGTGGTCGAGACGAGCCCGCTCGTCGGCGTGTCGCCGCGCATCAAGCCCCGCCCTCGCGACCGGGTGCTGACCGACGCGGAACTGGTCGCCCTGTGGAAGGCGACCCAGAAGCTCGGCGGCGTCTTCGGGGCGGCCGTTCGGTTCCTGCTGCTGACGGGCATGCGCCGCGACGAGGCCTCGTGCCTGCGCTGGGACGAGCTGGACGGCGACTGGGCCGCCATGCCGGGGTCACGCATCAAGAACGGACGCGACTTCCGGGCGCCGCTCTCGGCGACCGCCAAGGCGATCGTGAACGCGCAGCCCCGGCTCGGCGAGTACGTCTTCACCACGAACGGCAAGCGGCCGATCTCCGGCTGGGGCAAGGCGAAGGAGCGGGTCGACAATCTCATGTCCGACGAGCTGCACGAGCCGGTCCCACCGTGGCGGATCCACGACCTCCGGCGAACGGTGGCCAGCGGGCTTGCCCGCCTCGGCTATCGGACCGAGGTGATCAAGCGCGTGCTCGGGCACGTCGCCAAGGCCACCGACGTCACGAGCGTCGTCTACAACTGGCACAACTACGACGCCGAGGCGATGGAGGCTGTCCAGAAGTGGGCCGCGCACCTCGCCCGGATCACGAGTGGCCTCCAGGCCCTCGAGCTCGCTGCTGATTGACTCCAGGGGTGCCGCGTCGTCCGGCTCGAGCCGCACTCGTGTCGCGCGGCGCACTGATTCAGGTTCAGAGGTCCGAGTTCCCTGGGCGCGTTCCTAGGCACTGGAACCGCCCGTCGATTCGGCAACCCTTCCGCGACTAGTCACCCCGCGGGGAACACGTGGGGGACCTTCTACGGCTGAACACGCGCGCCTGTGGGTCGATGTCAGACCTGACCGGTACAGTCGACGACACGAAAGGAGGCCTGATGGCCCTCGTGACGTACGACGTGTCCGGAAAGCAGATCGAGGTGAAGCAGAAGATGGTCGAGCGCGGCTACCACGACAGGTGGGAGTCCAACGGCCAGACGTACCACCTCCCGAACACAACGCTGTGGAAGCAGGACGCGGAGGTCGCCACGGCGCGCGCCGACATTCAGTTGGCTGCGCAGGCCGTCGGGGTCAAGCTGCTGCGCGCCGTCGCGGTCCCGACAGCTCCGTGGTCGGCGATCCCCGGTGAGCCGCACACCAGCTAGCGAGTGGCGGCACGCGATCGTCCGGGGTGATCCTCGGCTCCCGGCACGCAGCCGATCGGGACGATCACGCGAAATCCCGAGCGAAAGCCCGCAATTAGCTACAAGATGGCGTTGCCACGCGTGCCATGTATGGTCACGTGTTGCACGAGTAATTCCGGGGTGATACAACTGATTAAGCCCCGAGCGGTCGCCTGCACGTTCGGAGGAGGGGGCGCCCTATGGCCGCGTGCCGGAATTGGCCGGTCCTACGCCATGAACGCCGAAGGGGCTCGCAAGACGTTGGCGCGTCTCGCGGCCCCTTCGTGGACCAGCAGTACCCCCGATCCTGAAGCGGGGGCGTGAACTCGGAGGCTGCCGAAGGCGGAACCTCGCGGAGTGAACGAGGCGGGATTCTTGCCAGAGGTGGCCTCCTTTCGCAACAAAGGAGTCACCAACAATGTCGTACTGGTTGAACACCATCACGAGGTCGCGCGGGTCGAAGAGGGACGGCAGGTCTTGGACCGAGGCGGAGATCGAGGCGGTGTGGCGGAAGCGCCACCTGCTCCCCGGGCACCCGGCCTTCGGCATGGACAGCTGCAACGCCTTGATCCAGAGGTCGATGCACGGCAACACGTCGAGCCCCTACGGCTGGGAGATCGACCACATCATCCCGGTGTCGCGCGGCGGGAGCGACGACATCTCCAACCTCCAGCCGCTGCAGTGGGAGAACAACCGGGCGAAGTCCGACGGCCCGCTGGTCTGCGTCCGGACGTAGCCGATCACCGGGTGTAGTGAGGAGGCCGGGAGCAATCCCGGCCTTCTTTCGTTCGGGGCTGGTCGGATCCGAGCGGGATCGCAACCCCGTAGGCTCCCCCCGAGAACGTAAAGCGGGCCGGCTGCGAGGGTCGGCCCGTTGACGTTCCTGGTGATCTTCCCGCGACGCGCGCGCCGGGCGTCCTGATTGCGACTCCTAGCCCTGCTTCTTCGACCAGAGCTGCGCCTGGGTCCGGGCGGTGTAGTACGCGATCCCGCGGTGCATGCACTCGTCGACGATCGCCTTGCGGGTGACGGCCGGGTCCGCCTTCTTCATCTCGTCGGCGATGGTCCAGACCGCCTTGGTCGGCTTCTCGATCGTCGACTTGCTGGGCTTCTCGACCTTCGCCGGAGCGGCGGGCTGCGGCTCGGACGCGGGGCTCGTCTCGGCCGTGGCCACAGGGGCGGTCGGCTCCGGCGCGGGCTGCTCGGCCTTCGGCTGGTCCGCGTAGTCCTCGACGACGAGCGAGCGGGTCTCGTTCTCGACCCGCCCGTTGCCGGTCTGCGACTCGGGCGCCGCGCTCATCGCGATCGGCTCGCCCTGCGTCTTCTTCGCCGCCTTCGTCTTCTTGGACATGGTCACTCCGGGTGTTGGGGTTCAACCGGAGTGTCTGTCTTCAAGCCGAGCTTGGCTCTCTCTACGAGTGAACTGCGTTGGGTCGAGCGATTACGTCAGGGCGGCCGTCGCGCGCCACACCGAGCCGGTCCAGACGTTGAGGGCGCTCGTCGTGGAGTTGAAGATGACGAACCCTGCTCGGATCTGGTCCGCCGAGAGCGCGTTCCGCTCCGTCGTGGTCATCACCGGAATGGCGACCGACGTCGGGTCCTTGAAGCCCTTCTCGTCCTGGCCGGGAAACGAATTCAGCATGGGGATCTCCTTGCAAGAGGATGGCCCTACCCTCCCGAGAGTTCACCGCGAGCGTCAACGCGCGTGGAGATGACGTCCGCTCCCGGTGAACGTGCCGCGTCCGGAAGGGCCGACCGTCCCAGGGGAACGGGCACCCGCGGGAACCCCCGCCACACCGCGTAAAACCTCGCCAGCAACGCGATCAGGACCGGGGGCGGGGGTGGGGAGGGGTACCGCGTGAAGAGGCGGTTAGCGAACCAGGGGCAACCGCGCGTCAGCCCAGGCCCAGTCCTCCCCGACGAGCTGCCAGACCGGGAGGAACAGCGCGGGGTGGTGGTCCAGGTCGAGGCCGGGCAGGTGGCGGTCCAGCGCGGTCTGGAGCGCCTCCGCCGGATCCGACAGCGGGATCAGCGCACCGTGGAATCGTCCGTCGAACATCCAGACGAGGTGCCGGAGCCGGTCGGCGACCCTGGGCTGTGAAGTGGTCGGGTCGGTGGGGAGCGGGGGCAGATCCGCGATGGACTGCTGCTCCGGTATCCACAGGGGCAGGTGCTCGGGACCGACGGCGAACGGATCGGGGGGCGCGTTGAGGGGCCGCGGCAGGAACACCGCGAAGGCGCCCCGGACGATCGTGTCCTTCCCGAGCGGCGCCTTCTCGTTCGCGGAGGACGCCTTGACCCACTCCGCCAGAGCTGCGAGCCGCGCCTGTGCCGTCGTCATGCTGTAACCCGTGGTCGACTGACCGTGAATGAGAGTGCCGAACGCCTGGAGCGAATTAGTCTCTCTAGTGAATCGAACGACTACCGAGCGACACGGCTTCGGTCGCCGGTTCCCGGGGAGACCGAGGGGGAGAGAACGCGGTCAGACCTCCACCCGCTTCGCCGCCTGCGCAGCCACCTCCGGGTTGTAGAAGCTGGTGTGCACCTTGCGGATCGCTCCCTCGTACTTGGCGGCGAGCTTGCCCAGGTTGATTGACTTGCTGATGTCGGCGAACAGCTGCGGCTTGCGCGACTCCAGCGCCTCGAACCGAAGGGTGCCGTGAACACTTTCGGCGAGGCCGAGAAGGAACCTGGGCGAGTGCCACAGGGTGGCCGCCACGTCGTCGTTCTCCTTCATGGCCTCGCGGATGGCTGCGAGACCTTCCGAAGTCTTCGCCTGCTCCCGGACCCATCCCCGGATCTCCGACTGAATGGCGCCGCGCTCCAGCTTGGGCCCGAACTCGATGTCGGCCATGCGGAGAGCCTCACCCTCGAGGTGCTTGGAGCGCTGCTCGATCGCGGTCTTGACCTTGCCAAGCTTGTCGGCTGCGGTCGCGGCCAGCTTCTGCGCGGCGGCGTGCTTGTCGACCTCCGTCCGCGTGGGGTCCTTTACCAGCGCGACCACCTTCGACACCGCGACTCGAAGCGCGATGCGAGCCCCCTGGATGTCCGGGCCGACGTGCTCGTCCGACTTCGGATCGCCGAGCATCGCGTTGAGCCCGGACTCGAGCTGCGCCATGTCGAGGAAGTCTGCTGACTGTGGACTGCCGACGAGATACTTGCTCATAGTTCAATCCCTCACTGTGGCTTTGAGTTGATGCTGCATGGGACTCGCGACGGCTTCCCACTCGTCCAGGCCGGCGGCGATCGGAACGAGCATGACGCGGCTGAACTCGGCCCCGCCCTCGGTCGCCTTCTTGAGAGCCTCGAGCTGCTGCTGACGCATGTCGGCCAGGGCCCGAGCCGCGGCGATCCTTGCGGCGGACTCGATCATGCCGACCACGTCCTTGCCTTCCTCGGGCGTGAGCTCGCCTTCGAGCACCGACCGCAGCAGAGCTTCGATGGAGTTCTCGCCCTCGCGGCGGGCCAGCCCTTGCAGCGGGCGGCCCTTCCGCACGGGGGCGATCCGGTCCATCACGATCTTGAGGGCGGTCGGGTCACCGAGCTTCGCGAGATCGATGCAGCGGCGGGTGATCGCCTCCGCCTCGCCCTCCATCATGTTCTCGACCGCGATGGTGGCCTTGTTCTTGGAGCCCTTGGGGCGGCCGCCGCTACCCTTTACGAATCGGCCCGTCAGAGGATCGTGGCGCCGCGGCGGTTCACCCGAACCAGCGACCGCCGGAACTGGGGCACCGTCGGTGTCCGCAGGGGCGTCCGGAGATGGCGCCGCTGCGGACGGGCCAGCTTCGGCGGTCGCTGCTTGGGGCAACCTGATCCAGGGAGGAGGTGTCGGGAGCTTCGCCATAAATTGGGGCAGGTGGGGCCATCCTCCCGCCCTAAATATTGGCCGTCTCCAGGGTTGCAGATCCCCAGGATCACCGCTCGAATCGACGCGCAGTAATCCCCTACAGTCGCCCCCGGTCCGAAGAGTGCGCGTTACGCCATTGAATCGACTCACCGTTTCGGACGCGATTCAGTGACTATCTATTCGCGTCCCGAAGAGATCCCAATCTTTAGGCAGGGGAAGAGGCCGCGGGACGTAGCGCGGGCGGCGGCGATGGCCACAGGTGGGCGGGGTCGGTGCGTCGGTCGCCGGGGGCGGGGTGCCCGCTCGGAATCGCACTCGACTCAATCGCGATCTGGCCGGCCCTGCCCTGAATGTGGCGCCTTCCCCTCAACTCCCCCTACTTCTTCCCCTAATCAAAACGGACAAATCAATAACAAATACAAATATATATAGAAAGTAAGGGGAAAAGGGGAAAGGGGGGAAGTAGTACCAGGTTGTTATTCTAATCCAGTCCTTTTGTATCTACTCCGTCCCTATCTCCCCTTTTCCCTTCCCCCCTTTCCCCCTTCCCCGCGGGCATTGCTGTCCGCTGGGAAGCCCTACGCTTTTGTAAGGGGTAGGACCAATTTCTGGCCCTTCCCTCCGAGTTCCCCCCTAGTTCACAATCCGCTCATCGTCGTCGAAGGAACGCTCTACCGTTGACCGCACGAGGTCGTGAAGGACGACCGCGATCTTACGCGCCGCCACGAGTATGTCGGCCGTGATTACCGGCTGGTCCGGACTCACCCCGACCGCGAGCAGGGCGGCGACGTTCACCCAGCGGCGAATCCGGCTCGTGAGCGGCGACAGGTCGCCTGCCTCTGCGAATTGCTTGGCCCACTGACTCACGTTCTGCCACCCGTAGTCCCACGCGAACGAGTTCATCCGAACGATGAACCGGGGTCGATCCACGATCGCCAGAAGTCGCTCTATCAGTTGCGACGGGGGAACGGCCTGTGGCCAACCCGAACCCGTGACCAAGCCGTTGGCGAGGACGAGGAGGCGATCGTCGGTCAACCCCAGCAGAGGCGGACTCCACCCCAGCATCCCGCTCGCCAGGTCCCGGTCCACGGCCTCGAGCAGATTGTTCGCCCCCGTCATCACAGCTTGCATGTGTGGACGCGAGCCGATCAGCCCGACCCAGAGATCGACAGGCTCCCACACCTCGACCCCCCGGTTCTCTGGCGACAACGACGGTGCCCGAACCCGACAGCGGTCGGCGACGCACTGCATCACCACGTCGAGCGCCCCGCCCAACGCCAGCCCTGTGTCCACATCGGGCAGCTTGCAGAAGTAGTTCTCGACCACTTCGCCGACCAGTCCGGGCAGTTCTTCACCAACAAGTCCAGACGCCTTGTCCATGATCTCCCCCTTCACTTCCAGTTAGGTCCCACCGCGTAGACTTGTCCGCTTCGCGTCTTGCACTTCTCCCGGGCTTCCTGCGGCGAGAGCCTTTGCAGATCGCCGTTCCTGACCATCTCCTCGAGCGTGTTTTCCAGCGCGCGCTTGTCGCCCTTGAAAGGCTGAAGACGGCGCGTGTGTTCGCTGAGGTACGCTCGCGGGATGCACGGCCCCGCGTGCATCGCGACCGGGATCTTGTCGTCCTTCGCTCGCTCCTCCGCGGGCATGGCGAGGAACCGCACGATGAGCTGCCGAACCTTGGCCTCGGCCTTGGCCTGGTCCCCGCCTCCGACCTCTCCCTTTTCGAATCGACGCAGAACCGTTCGGACGCTGCCGCGGACGAACTCGATCGCCCACCGCGCATGATCCGCGGTGACTACCGGCCCGTTGTGGTTCCACCCGACGGCGACAAGAGCCGCCAGCTTCAGCGCGTGCAGATGCGCACGGTTGTAAAGCTCGGCCTCGACAGCGCCCGACGAATTGATGCGCCTGTCGCACTCCACGTCAAACGCATCCAGCAAGTTCTCCGCGTCCGGGGCGAGGCACACGGGCTCGACCCTGTTGCTGTTCTGCATCGACAGCACCGAGTGGAGTAGCGCCTTGAGGTGCAGGAGCATCTCCGGAGCCGGTGTGGGGCGGCGCTTGTTCCGAGGCGGCCTGGCGCCGTCGTAGTCGAGGATCAGGAATCGCGACACGAGTCCCTGCGTGACGAGGTGCTCGTCGATCGCATCGAAGAATGTTTCGGGAGTGCCCTCGCAGGCGATCGTCAGCGCGGGCGAGGTGACGGGGTTGATGTTGTTGTCCTTGCTCGCGTAGATGCCGCCCCGGAGCGTCCTGTCCTGACCCGATTTCGCGTACAGATGGAGCAAGGTCCTGCGCACCCCGACTTGGTTCTCGTTGGCGCGGGGGTGACACAGCTGCTGGAGTGTGAGGCCGAACTCACCGAGCAGGGCGACGAAGCATGGCGTTTCGTTCAGCACACGATGGAGCGCCTGACCTGACGCGATCGTTCCCGGACCGATGAAGTCGTCGACGAGGGGTATCTCGGGACGAACCGCAGCCACGATGGCGTCGATGCCGTCCTCGAGCCCGCTCTTCCCCCGGCCAGTCTTGGCCGTCACCATCAGGTAGAGGTTGAGTCCAACCCCCGCGATGTTGAACTGACGGCCGCACACCCCCGCCATCAACCCGAGCGCGGCCGCCATCGCCACCTCGGGCACGGGGCGCACCGCGCTCTCGTAGAAGAACGCGGCCAGCTGGCCCAGCAGCCCCGGAGGGCACGTAAGCGGGCTCGCCATTTCGGTTGTGGCGAGGTTTTCCGGAGGGGGTCGGGGGTCGGTCCCCCCCACCACTGATGCCGCTTGTGCCAGCAGCGCTGCCATGCCCACAGGTGGCGGCTCGCTCGCGCGGATCTTCTTGAGCGATCGGTTCAGGTAGGCGTTGTCCCTCGTCGCCTTCTCCCGCTTGCCGAGATTCGAGTACCGGAAGATCCGACGGACCTGCTCGTTGTTCTTTGAGTAGAACGCGAGCATCGACAGCAGCGCGAAGTCCGCTTCCGACTGGCTCGGGTACCCCATCGCTCGCCAGTCGCCGAGGCTGAGCCGGTCGAACTTGTCCGCGTTCTCCGCCGTCATCGCCATCTCGACGAGGTCCCGGTCGTTGTGGTCCCGCTCAACTGGGTCCTCGGGCAGCTCGTCGAGTTCCACCGTCGGTGCGGGCTTCATCTCGCCGTAGAGGTGGTCGAGCAGCGGCTGGCAGTCGGCGATCGGCGCGTCGCGGACTACGTCGCCGGTCATGACGAAGTAGTGCGCCGAGCTGTAGACCTCGACGCCGTCCTTGCTGTGGACGCCCGCGGGGACCTTCCCGCGTCCGATGACGTGGTACCCGCGGCCGGAGGTGGACCGCTCGGTGTACGTCTCGAAGGCGTTGAGGATTCGCTCGTGAACCCCCCACTGCTCGGGCGTCAGCGGTCGCTCGATCTTATTGTCGAGATCGATGCCGGTGAACGGGTCGGCTTCGGTGAACACGAACCCGACGCGGAGCCCGTTCTTGTCGGCGTACTCGCTCGCCTCCTGGAACGTGCCCCACGCGCTCGGGTCCGTGACCGAAGCGGGCCGGCCGGTCTTCGGATCGGTCGGGACCTTGTTCGCGCCAGCGCAGACCCACTGCGGGAGTGCCCGCAGTTCTCCGGGGATCTTGTCTCGCGGCATGGCGGCTACCGGGAGACAGGGGCGGCGGCGGTCTTCTCAGCGATCCACTTCTCGATCACTTCGCGCGGCCACCCGACGACGTTGGGGCCGTAGCGGACGCCGGGAGGGAGTCGCCCTTCCTTGACCCACTTGTAGAACGTGGGCTTCGCGATGTTCAGGAGCGCGCAGACATCCTTCGCGCGCAGGATCTGGCTGGTCATAACAGGCTCCACTTCGGGCGTAGGGACACGGGAGACGCGAGTCTCGGTGTGTCACCAGGCCGCCCGACCGCCTGTACGATGGACCGAACTACTGCCGACTACGGGGACGACGGTACCGAACGCTCCCCGGAGATCGCAATAGACTTGTAGATGCTGGTTCACTGAGCGTCATCGCGCCGAGCCCGCCGGGCGGTAGCCACGAGGCGGCGGCGACCCCAAGGCGGCACGTTCAGGCGCGTCTGAGGGGGCAGCGGGGCCCGATCGTTCCCCCGGGCGTTACCCGGGGGCCGGGGCTGGGAACGGCCAACAAAAAAGCAGGGGGCGTTAACCCCCTGCTTTCCTTGGTGTTCGGGCTCAGATGTCTAAGTGCCTGGGGGCGGAATCGAACCACCGACACGGGGATTTTCAGTCCCCTGCTCTACCGACTGAGCTACCCAGGCGAACGGTCCGCGACGGGCCGGGGGGCCCACCGCGGGGAGCGTTCTACGATCGACCGGGGCCGGAAGGCAAATCGAAAACGCGGCCGCCGCCGGAGGGCCTGAGACGGCGGCGCGCGCCTACTCGGAGCGATCGGCTCGGGCGGCGGGCGACGGCTCGTCCAGCGGCCCGCCGCGCGCGGCGACCCGCGAGTTGTGCAGCGACGAGCGCGCCTGGCGCAGCGCGGGCGGCGGCGGCGCCATCCGCCGGGCGATGTCCTCGGCGTGCTGCTCGAGCGAGGCGCAGGCGATGGCCGTCACGCCCTCGTGCCGCTCGCGCATCTCCCGCCAGAAGCGGACCCGCGCCTGGTTCACCACGAGCCGGTCCTCGAGGTGATCGAAGGTCGCTTCGAGCTCCCGGCGCTCGGCGGCGAGCCGCGCGCGGTGGACCTCGAGCTCCCTCGACGGCCCGCAGGCGCCCGCGAGGGCGACGGCGGCGAGAAGCGCGAGCGTTCTCAAGCGGACCTCCCTCCAAGGGCCACCGGGCGTCGCGCCTCGGTCCGCAGGAACGTCTCCATGTCGGCGCCGGACCACATCCTCCGCGCGAGACGGCCCCGGGTGTGAGCCACGGGCGGAAGCCCGCTTCGCCGCGGCGGAAAAACCGCACGGGCCGTGCCGGGCGGGTCCCTCCCGGTTGGAGCGCGCCCCGGAATCGACGAGGCCCGCGCCGGGCGCGCACGGGCGCGACCGGGGAAACCATTCGTTTGGCGTGAAACGAACGAAGCGGCTGGGGACGCGGCCCGCCGCGCGGCCTAGACCTTCGGGATCGCCTTCAACACGGCGCGCCCGTCCTTCACCTCGACCTTGAAGTCGACGGACCTCGCCTTGAAGCGCGTCATGAGCTCCGGCACCTGCTTCGCGACGCTCCTCGCGACCGCCTCGTAGGTGAGGCGCGAGACATCCTCGTTGCACTGCTTCTTCGCGGCGACGTAGGCCTCGTAGAGCGCCCGGAGCTGGGCCTCGCCGACGCCGCCGGGCGCCGGGGTCCGCGACGCCGCCGGCTGCGGCGGGCGGGCGGGCACCGCGGGCGGGCTCGCGGCCGCGGCGGGCTCGAC
>NZ_JALCYX010000103.1:0-12505 GCF_022690695.1 Anaeromyxobacter sp. SG17 | reverse complement strand
CGCGGCCGCGAGGCCCTGCTGCCTCGCGGGCGCCCCCGGCGCGGCGGCTGCCGGCCGGGCCGAGGCGAGCCCGGGCACCTGGAAGAAGCGGGTGAGCTGCTGGAGCGCCTCGGCCTGGGAGGCCATCTCCTCCGCGGTCGAGCTGAGCTCCTCCGCGGCGGACGCGTTCCGCTGCGTGACCTGATCGACGACCGCCATCGCGCGGGCGACCTGCTCCACGCCCTGCGACTGCTCCTGCGACGCGGCCGCGACCTCCTGGACGAGCTCGGCGGTGCGCCGGATGGCCGGCACGAGCGCGGAGATGAGCCCCCCGGAGCGCTCGGCGACGCCGACGCTCGACCCCGCCATCGCGCCGATCTCCTTCGCCGCCTTCTGCGACCGCTCCGCGAGCTTGCGCACCTCGGTCGCGACCACCGCGAAGCCCTTGCCGTGATCGCCCGCGCGCGCCGCCTCGATCGCGGCGTTCAGCGCGAGCAGGTTGGTCTGGTAGGCGATCTCCTCGACGATCGAGACCCGCTCGGCGATGCCGCGCATGGCCACCACGGTCTCGCGGACCGCCGCGCCGCCCTCCTCCGCGTTCTGCGCGCCCTCCCGCGCGGTCGTCTCGGTGTGCAGGGAGCTCTCGGCGTTGCGCGAGATCGACGCGTTCATCTCCTCGAGCGAGCTCGTCGTCTCCTCCACGCTCGCGGCCTGCTCGCCGGTGCCCTGCGAGAGCGCCTGCGAGGTCTCGGAGACCTGGGCGGACGCGCTCGAGAGCGCCTCGGCGCCGGCGCGGACCTCGCCGATGACCTGCGCGAGCCGCGCCGTCATGTCGGCCATGGCCGCCTGCAGCCGCCCGACCTCGTCCCGCCGGTCCACCGCGAGCCGCAGCGTGAGGTCGCCGCCCGCGATCCGCTGCGCCGCTTCGACCGCGCCGGCGAGCGGCACCGTCACCGAGCGGGTCACGAGGGCCGCGAACAGCGCCGCGATCACGAGCGCCGCCCCGACGAGGGCGAGCGCCAGCGCGCGGGCGTCGGCGTAGGCCGCGTCCTGGCGGACCATGGCGGCCTCCATGCCGGCCTCCGCGCCCGCGACGATCCCGCCGCAGGTCTCCGCGAGCCGCTCGAGCCCCGGGTCGAGCTCGGTCTCCATGGCCCGGACCGCCCCGGCACGATCGCCCGACTCGAGGAGCCGCTCGACACGCTCGTGGTGGAGCTCGACCTCGCCGAGCAGGCGCTGCGTCTCCCCGAGGGCGCGCAGGTCGCCCTCGCCGGCGAGCTTCGCGAGCCGGCCGCGGAGCTCCTCGGCCCGGCGCCGCGCCTCGTCGAGGCCGGCGACCGCGGTGCGGACCCCGGCGGCGTCGTCGGCGAGCAGCATCTCGTCGGCGAACGTGGAGATCGCGCGCGCCTCCTTCTCGAGGGCATGGGCGAGCTGCGCCTTCGTCCAGACTCCGCGCGCGATCTCCTCGTTCAGCCGGTGCATGTCGGCCATGGCGCGGAGCCCGAGGCCCCCGACGCCGACGAGAAACGCGCACAGGATCCCGAATGCGACGGTGAGGCGCGTCCCGATGCTGAGGTTCTTCACGTGGTCCTCCCGCGGCTGCGTGCCGCGCGGGACCCCTTTGCGGGGCACGTGCCGCCGCGACGCGGCATTCGACCGCAGCGGCCGCGCCGAATCCGTCAGTGACTTCGCCACGTTGGCGCAGCCGTCCCCGGTCCGCGGTGTCCGGGTGAACACCTACCCTGGGTCCCCGGTCGGGGCCAAGGCAGCGTCCCAGGGCCCTACGAGCGACGGGCGCAGCGGCGAGACCGCTCGCGCAAAAGGCGGCGTCAGGCGAGCTCGGGCACGTGCCGCGCGAGCACCCCTCGGAGCTCGGCGAGGTCGGGCCGCCGCGCGAGCGCGTCGCGCACGTAGCGCAGCGAGGCGGGGATGGAGACGAGGAAGCCGGGGTTCCCCTTCACGCGGTCGATGAAGACGAAGCGGCCCGCGTCCTTGAGCTTGCGCTGCACCGTGAGGAGGTCGAACACCTCGCGGAAGGGCTCGTACGCGAGGCGCGGCCCGCCCTCGGCGGCGAGGCGGTCGAGGTAGCGGCGGAGCATCGCCTCGACGAACGCGCCCTCGAGCTCGACGTAGCTGTCGCGCAGGAGCGCGACGAGATCGTACTGGCGCGGGCCGAGGAGCGCGTCCTGGAAGTCGATCACCGCCTGCTCGCCGCCGGGCAGGACCATGAGGTTTCGCGACTGGTAGTCTCGGTGAGTGAATCCCTTGGGCTCCGCGTCGAGGGCGCGGGCGATCCGGTCGAAGTCGCGGTCCACCACCTCGCGCTCGCCCGGCGTGAGCGTCGCGCCCTTCCAGGCCTCGAGCAGCCACTCGCGGAAGTGATCGAGCTCCCAGCGGTAGAGGTCGAAGTCGAAGCTGCGCGTGAACGCGATCGAGCCCGCGGGGCGCGCCTCGGCGGCGGCGCGGAGCCGCGCGAGCTGGTCGACCGCGCGCTCGTAGAGCGGCGCCTTCGGGTCGCCGGCGAGCAGCCGCGTCTCCAGCATGTCGTCGCCGAGGTCCTCGAGGACCATGAGCCCCTCCGCCTCGTCGAAGGAGAGGATGCGCGGGACCCGGACGCCCAGGGAGGCGAGGTAGCGCTGCACGTCGACGAACGGGTTCTCGGCGGGCGCCCCGCCCTTCGTCACCTCCTCGGGCTTCGCGTCGGGCGGGAGCACCATCACGACGTGGGAGGCGGGGGGCGCGCCGACGCGCCAGTAGCTCCGCAGCGAAGCATGGCCCGCGAGGCGCCGGACCGGCACGTCGCCGGTGGCGCGGCCGGTCGCGCGCGCGATCGCGCCGCGGAGGCGCGCTTCCGTCAGGGGATCGTTCATCTGGGTCGTCTCTCCTGCCCGTCGTCCGGAGCCGGCGGGTCGCGTTGACGGGGCTGGAACCGCCTGCCTATAACGCGCGGTCACCGGCCGATCTGCCGCGGCGGCCTGGACGGAGCGCCCATGCCCTACCACGAAGACGTCCTCTCCGCGATCGGCCACACCCCGCTCGTCCGGCTCCGCAAGCTCGTCGGTCCCGAGGACGCGACGGTGCTCGTGAAGCTCGAGTACCTGAACCCGGGCGGCTCCATCAAGGACCGGATGGCGGTGCACATCATCGAGAAGGCGGAGAAGGCGGGGCTCCTCCGCAAGGGCGGCACCATCGTCGAGAACACGAGCGGGAACACCGGCGTCGGCGTCGCCATCGCGGCGGCGGTGAAGGGCTACCGCTGCATCTTCACGATGCCGGACAAGATGTCGAAGGAGAAGCAGGACACGCTGAAGGCGTTCGGCGCCCAGGTCGTCATCACGCCGACGAACGTGCCCGCCGACTCGCCGGACAGCTACTACTCGGTCGCGAAGCGCATCGCGGCGGAGACGCCGAACAGCTTCTACCTGAACCAGTACCACAACGTGGACAACATCGAGGCGCACTACCGGAGCACCGCGCCCGAGATCTGGGAGCAGACGGGCGGGCAGCTCGACGCCTTCGTCGCGGGGCTCGGCACCGGCGGGACGATGAGCGGGTGCGGGAAGTACTTCAAGGAGAAGAACCCCAGGATCCTGAACGTCGGCGCGGACCCGATCGGCTCCGTCTACCACTCGATGTTCAAGACCGGGAAGCTCTCGCAGCCGCACGTCTACAAGGTGGAGGGGATCGGCGAGGACATGATGTGCGGGGCCATGGACCTGTCGGTCCTCGACGACGTGCGCCAGGTGAACGACCAGCAGGCGTTCACGATGGGTCGCCGCCTCGCCCGCGAGGAGGGCATCTTCGCCGGCGGCTCCTCGGGCGCCGCCGTCCACGTGGCCGTGCAGCTCGCCCGCGAGCTCGGCAAGGGGAAGACCATCGTCGTGCCCCTCCCCGACGGCGGCCGCGCCTACATCTCGAAGATGTACTCGGACGAGTGGATGCGCGACAACGGCTTCGCCCTCGACGGCGCGGAGCCGGTCGCGAGCGCCACCGTGAAGGACGTGCTCGGGCGCCGGCGCGGCGAGGTGATCACCGCGCGCAAGACCGACAAGGTCGAGGTGGTGGTCCGGGCAATGAAGGAGCACGACATCTCCCAGATGCCCGTGGTCGACGACGCGGGCCGCGCCATCGGGATGATCCACGAGTACGACCTGCTCAACTTCCTCATCGAGGGGAAGCACCGGCTCACCGAGCAGGTCGAGCCGCTCGTCCAGCCGCTGCAGGGCGTCGTCGGCGCCGACACGCCCGTCGGGCGCCTGCGCGACATCTTCAACGACGACCACGTCGCGGTGGTGAAGGAGGGCGACCGCGTGACGGGCATCGTCACGAAGATCGACCTCATCGAGTTCCTGGGCGAGCGGCTCAAGTAGGCGCGCTCGACCGTCGGAGAGCCGTCGCAGGAGGCACACGCACATGGACGACCGGAAGCTCTCGTTCGAGACCCTCGCCATCCACGCCGGTCAGTCCCCGGACCCCACGACGGGCGCGATCATGACGCCCGTCTACCTCACCTCGACGTACGTGCAGGAGAGCCCGGGCGTCCACAAGGGCTTCGAGTACTCCCGCACGCAGAACCCGACCCGGCACGCGCTGCAGGACTGCCTCGCCGCGCTCGAGGGCGCGCGCCACGGGCTCGCGTTCGCCTCCGGGCTCGCCGCCACCGACGCGATCCTCCACCTCCTCGACGCGGGCGACCACGTCGTCGCCTCCGACGACGTGTACGGCGGCACCTTCCGCATCTTCGACAAGGTCTACCGCCGGCACGGCCTCTCGTTCACGTACGTCGACATGAGCGACGCGCGGAACGTCGAGCGCGCGCTCACGCCGCGCACGAAGCTCGTCTGGATCGAGAGCCCCACGAATCCGATGCTGAAGATCGTGGACCTCGCGGCGGTGGCCGCCATCGCCCGCGCGCACGGCGCGCGCACGGTGGTCGACAACACCTTCGCCACCCCGTACTTCCAGCGGCCGCTCGCGCACGGCATCGACCTCGTCGCGCACTCGACGACGAAGTACCTGAACGGCCACTCCGACGTGATCGGCGGGGCCGCGGCCACGAACGACCCGGAGCTCCACGAGCGCCTCAAGTTCCTGCAGAACGCGGTCGGCGGCGTGCCCTCGCCCATGGACAGCTTCCTCGTGCTGCGCGGGCTCAAGACCCTGCACGTCCGGATGGACCGGCACGCCGAGAACGCGCTCGCGATCGCGCGCTGGCTCGAGAGCCACCCCCAGGTCGAGCGCGTCACCTACCCCGGCCTCCCCTCGCACTCGCAGCACGCGCTCGCCCGCCGGCAGATGACGGGGTTCGGCGGCATGCTGACGTTCGTCATCCGCGGCGGCCTCGACGCGGCGCGCGCCTTCCTCCAGAACGTGCGCATCTTCGCGTGCGCGGAGTCGCTCGGCGGCGTCGAGAGCCTCATCGAGCACCCGGCCATCATGACGCACGCGTCGGTGCCGAAGGAGACGCGCGAGGCGCTCGGCATCGCGGACGGGTTCATCCGCGTCTCGGCCGGCATCGAGCGCGCGGACGACCTGCTCGCGGACCTCGAGCGCGGCTTCGCGGCGGCGAAGCGGGCGTAGCTCCGCCGTCCGGCTCAGCCCTCCGCCCGCGCCGCCTCGGGCGCGGCGCTGCTCACCGGGAGGCGCGGGAAGCGCGTCGCGACGAGGAGCGCCGTCGCCGCGATGCCGGCGACGCTCCAGAACACGACGCCCATCGCCCCCTGCAGCGCGCCGCCCACCGCGGCGATCTCCGCCGGCGCGAGCGAGGCGCGCTCGGCGCCGAGCAGCTTCTCGGCGACGCCCGGCGCGGCGCCGGCGCGGCCGAGGGCCGCCGCGAGCACGGCGCCGAGGAGGCCGACCGAGAGCGTGCCGCCGATCGTCCGGAAGAACAGGGTGCTCGCGGTGGCCACGCCGCGCCGGTTCCAGGCCACGCTCGTCTGCACCGCGAGGATGAGCGGCGTGTTGGCGAGCCCGAGCCCGACGCCGTACGCGAAGGTGAGGACCTGCGGCACGAGCACGCTCGTCCCGGGCCTGAGGAGCAGCGCCAGCCCCGCACCCGCGACCGCGCTCGTCGCCAGGCCGCCGAGCAGGAGCCGCCGGTACCCGAGGCGCGGCAGGAGCCGGCCCGCGAGCGTGCTCGCGAGGGGCCAGCCGACGGCCATCGGCGCGATGGCCGCGCCCGCGGTGGTGGGCGAGCCGCCCAGGATGGCCTGCACCCAGAGCGGCACGTAGGTGACCATCGCGAGCATGGCCGCGCCGAGCAGCGCGCCGGTCGCGGACGAGACCGCCATCACCCGCTGCGCGAAGAGATCGAGCGGGAGGAGCGGCTCGGGCGCGCGCCGCTCCACCACGAGGAACGCCGCGAGCGCGGCCGCCGCGACGGGGAGCGCCGCGAGCCCCGCCGCGCTCGAGCGCGCCGCGGCGAGGAGCGCCACGACCGCCACGGAGAGGAGCGCGGCGCCGCCGAGATCGAGCCGGTGCGGGTGGCGCTCGGGGCGCTCGTGGTAGGCGACCGCCAGCACCGCGGCGCTCGCGAGGCCGAAGGGCAGGTTCACCCAGAAGATCCAGCGCCACCCGAGCGTGTGGACGATGGCGCCGCCGAGCACCGGCCCGACGAGGCCCGCGATCCCCCACACCGCGCCGAAGATGCCCTGCATGCGCGCGCGCTCGCGGAGCTCGAACAGGTCGCCGATGATCGTGAGCGAGACCGGCTGGATCGCGCCCGCGCCGAGGCCCTGGATGGCGCGCCACGCGATGAGCGCGCCCATGCTCCCGGCGAAGCCGCACCCGCTCGACCCGAGCAGGAAGAGCGCGATCCCCGCGAGGAGTACGGGCTTGCGGCCGTGGAGGTCCGCGAGCTTGCCGTGGATGGGCACCGTGACCGTCGCGGTGAGCATGTACGCGGCGAAGGCCCAGGCGTAGAGGGCGAGCCCGCCGAGCTCGCCGACCACCGTCGGCATCGCCGTCGAGACGACCGTCATCTCCATGGCGGCGAGGAACGTGCCGAGGAGCACGGAGACCACGGTGAGGGGACGGCTCGTCGCGCGCATGGAGGCGGACCCCTTAGCGCCGCCTGGCGAGAAGGTCAATCCGGCCCCACCGCGCGCATCCCCGCGGGCTGCGCCTTCCCTGGCGCAGCGCACGTTCCGCGCTACATTGCCGCGCATGGTCTCCCCCGCCGCGACCGTGCTCACGCTCATGGCCCTCGCCCTCCCGCCCTCCCGCCCCGCGATCCCTCCCCCGCCGCAGGCGCTCCGCCCCGCCGCGGCCCGCGCCGTGAAGGCGCTCGTGGCGAGGCACGGCGAGGCCGAGCGCGCGCGGGCCGAGCGCGGCGTCGCCCAGGCCGCCGCGTTCTGGCGGCCCGCCGACGGGGACGCGAAGGCGTTCGAGGCGTTCTGCGCCGAGCACTTCCTCCCCGCGGGCGAGGCGCTCGACGCGACGTTTGCGCGCCTCGAGGCGTCGTTCGAGGCGCTCGACGGGCACGCCCTCGAGATCTCCCGCGAGCTGTCGCGCTACGCCCAGCTCGACGAGGGGCCGATGCGGCCGGTGGACGCGCTCCTCGCCGCCTACGACGCCTCGGCCCACGCGATCGACGACCTCTTCGAGGGCAAGGTCGCGTTCGTGGCGCTCCTCAACTTCCCGCTCACCACGCTCGACGAGCGGCTCTCGGCCGGCGCGGGCTGGTCGCGGCGCGCCTGGGCCGAGGCGCGGCTCGCGAACCGCTTCGCGCGGCGCGTGCCGGCGGCGGTGAACCAGGGCATCGCCCGCGCCTCGGCGGACGCCGACCTCTACATCGCCGACTACAACCTCTTCATGCACCACGTGCTCGCCGAGGACGGGCAGCGCCTCTTCCCCAAGGGGAAGCGGCTCCTGTCCCACTGGAACCTGCGGGACGAGCTCAAGGCGCAGTACGCGCAGCCGGACGGCCTCGCGCGCCAGCGCGTGATCGCGAAGGCGATGGAGCGGATCGTCACGCAGACGATCCCCGCGGCGGTCGTGAACGATCCCGCGGTGGACTGGAACCCGTTCACGAACGAGGTGCGCCCCGCGCCCGCCGAGACGGTCGAGCCGGGCGCCGCCCCGCGCGCGGCGGCCGCGAAGGCCTCCGCGGCGCGCGAGCCGGACACCCGCTACGCGAAGATCCTCGCGAACTTCCGCGCGGTGAAGGCGGCCGATCCCTACTCGCCCTCCGCCCCCACCTACATCGCGCGGAAGTTCGAGCTCGAGCGCGAGATCCCGGAGGCGCGGGTCGTCGCGATGCTGGAGGAGGTGCTGGGCGCCCCCGAGATCGGGCGCATCGCGCGGCTCGTGGAGCAGCGCCTCGGGCGCAAGCTCGAGCCGTTCGACGTCTGGTACGCCGGGTTCAAGCCGCGCATCGAGCGGTCCGAGGCGGACCTCGACCGGCTGACGCGGAGCCGCTACCCCTCCGCGCTTGCGTTCGCGACGGAGCTGCCGGTCACGCTGCAGAAGCTCGGCTTCTCGGAGGAGAAGTCCCGCTTCCTTTCGGCCCACATCGCGGTCGATCCCGCCCGCGGCTCCGGCCACGCGATGGAGGCGGCCCGCCGCGGCGACCAGGCCCACCTGCGCACGCGCGTCGGTGCGGACGGCATGGACTACAAGGGCTTCAACATCGCGATCCACGAGCTCGGCCACAACGTCGAGCAGACGTTCTCGCTCTACGGCGTCGACCACACCCTCCTGCGCGGCGTCCCCAACACCGCCTTCACGGAGGCGATCGCGTTCGTCTTCCAGGCGCGCGACCTCGAGGTGCTGGGGCTCCCGCCGCCGTCTGCCGACGCGAAGCGGGTCCTCGCGCTGAACGACCTCTGGGCCGCGTACGAGATCGCCGGGGTGGCGCTCGTCGACCTCGGCATGTGGCACTGGATGTACGACCACCCGAAGGCGACGCCGGCCGAGCTGCGCGAGGCGACGCTGCGCCTCGCGCGAGACGTGTGGAATCGCTGGTACGCGCCGGTGTTCGGCGTGCGGGACGTGCTCATCCTGGCGATCTACTCGCACCTCGTCTCGAACCTGCTCTACCTGCCCGACTACCCCATCGGCCACCTCATCGCGGCGCAGCTCGAGGAGCACCTCGAGAAGCTCCCGCCGGGCAAGCGGCTCGGCGACGAGATCGAGCGCATCACGATCCAGGGGACCCTCGCGCCCGACCTCTGGATGAAGGGCGCGACGGGCGAGCCGGTCTCGGCGCAGCCGCTCATCCGCGCCGCGGCGCGCGCGCTCGAGCGGAGCTGAGGTCCCTCGGAGCCGGCGGCAGCAGCCGGCCGGCGCGGGATCGTTCAGGCCCGCGCGGCGACGTCCCGGGCGCCTCCGCACATCCACGCGCGCGCCGCGTCGGCCGTGCCGATGAACATGCGCCGCGCTCCGGGCGCGTCGTCGTACATGAACACGAGGCCGTTCACGCGGAACGTCACCTCGAACTCGTCCCAGCCGACGTCGCGCGCGTCGCACGGTTCTCCGGGCAGCGCGATCCACAGCCGCCCGCTCGCCTCGTCGCGGCACGGCCGGCCGCGCCTCGCCTCGGCCCAGTGCCGGATCTCCGTGACCGCCTGCGTGGCGCGCAGCATGTGAGGCCTCCTCGACGCGAGTGAGATCCATAACGCTCGAGCCCCCACGCGCACGCCCCGCCGCGGGCGCCTCCGATGCGCATCGTCCTCCCATGGCCAACAACGAATGGACCGACAGCGCGGCGGATGCGGCGGCGAGGGCGGCGCAGCGTCGGGAGACCGGCGGGGCGAGCGTACCGGCCGGCGGGGCGCACGCCCCCGCGGACGTGACGATTCCCGGGCGGCCGGAGCAGGAGGGGCGGACGCCCGGCCGCGAGGTGGGCGCCGACGTGAACGCTCCACCGAGGGCGGAGCCGGAGCAGCAGGTGCCAGGCCGGCGCGGTGCCGCTCCGGAGATCTCTCCGCCGGTGCGCGACCCGACCCCCGAGGAGGCGCCCGAGCTCCTGGGCGAACGCTCCGACTACCCGCTCCTCTACGGGGAGGACCCGGGCGACATCGGGCAGTGAGCAGGTCGAGCGTGGCGCTCGCGCTCCCTTCGCGGGCCGGCGAGCGGGCGGGCGGCTCCGACGCAAGGGCCCGCTCCCGGACACCCCGGCGCCGGGGCCGGCGGTCGAGCGTCCTTCGCAGCGGGACGCCTCCTGCCGGAACCTCCGCGCCGCCGGTGCGCCGCGCGACGCCCCGTGGTTAGGCTCTGTTCGGATCGCGCGGGAGGGACCGATGGGCGGGAGGCGGGGACGCGGCGCGTGGATGATGGGCGGACTCGGGGTGGTGGCGGCGGGCGCAGGCCTCGCGTGGATGGCCGATCCCCGCAGGCGTGGCGTGCTCGCCCGCAGCGCGGGGCGCGCGCTCCACGACGCGGAGGACTTCGTCGAGAGCGGGGCGCGCGACCTCGGCCATCGCGCGGCCGGCGCGGCGCACGAAGCGCGGGCGCGCCTCGCGCACGAGCTCCCCGACGACGACGTCCTGGCGGAGCGGGTCCGCGCGCGGCTCGGACACCTCACCGACCACGCGCACGCGATCCGCGTGACCGCGAACGACGGCGAGGTGGTGCTCGAGGGGCCGGTGTTCAGCGTCGAGCATGCGGCGCTCCTCGCCGGCGTGCGCATGGTGCGCGGGGTCCGCCGGGTGCACGACCGGATGAAGTCCCACGAGACCGCGGACGTGCGGGCGCTCCAGGGCCTCGGCCCGCGCCGGCGTGCCCGCGGCGCGATCCTGCCCATCTCCTCGCCCGCCTACCGCCTCGCGGCGGGGGCCGCGGGCGCGTTCCTCGTCGGGCGCGCCCTGCTCCGCGGCGGGCTCGGCCGGATCCCCGCCGGGCTCGTCGGCGCGTCGCTGCTCGGGCGCGTCCTCGGCGACGCCGGCGAGTCGCGGCGCGCCGACGCGCGCGAGGAGGCGGCGCTCGCGGGGCGCGGCCGGACCACGCCCGCCGGCGCGCAGGCTCGGTCGCGGCGCGCGCCGGAGGTCCACGAGGTGAAGAGCCCCGCGGAGCTCGAGCCGGGCCTCGCGTCGGCGCGGCCCGACCCGCTCCGGCCCGGGCGCGTCGACAGGCCCGATCTGCACGCGCAGGCGGGGAGGTCCGGTGAGGGAGGCGCGGCGGAGGACGTCGCGGAGCACGAGCTCGTGCACGTCGCGCCGCACGAGGGCTTCTCCGCCCCGCCCAAGGACGCCCACGTCCGCGAGGAGGACCTCGGGGCGGCGCTGCCGCACGAGGACGAGGAGCGATAGGCGAAGCTCGGGCCGCGGCGGATCGGTGACCCCGGAAGGCGCGCTTGCGCGCGCGCCCGGTCCGGGGCTTCATCGGGGGATGCACCTCTTCTCCCCGCTCACCCTCCGCTCCCTCACCCTCCGGAACCGGATCGCGGTGTCGCCGATGTGCCAGTACTCGGCCGTCGACGGACGCGCCAACGACTGGCACCTCGTCCACCTGGGCGCGCGCGCCGCCGGCGGCGCGGGGCTCGTCATGTTCGAGGCGACCGCGGTGGAGGCCCGGGGCCGCATCTCCCCGGCCGATCTCGGGCTCTGGGACGACGCCCAGGTGGAGCCCCTCGCGCGGATCGTGCGCTTCATCGAGGGCCAGGGCGCCGCGAGCTGCCTGCAGCTCGCCCACGCCGGCCGGAAGGCCTCGACCGCGCCGCCGTGGGAGGGAGGCGCGCAGCTCGGCCGGAGCGCCGGCGGGTGGCAGCCGGTGGCGCCGAGCGCGCTGCCGTTCAGGGACGGCGATGCGGCGCCGCACGCGCTCGACGCGGGCGAGCTCCGCGGCGTGGTCCACGCGTTCGCCGCCGCGGCGCGGCGCGCGGCGGCGGCGGGGTTCCGGGCCGTCGAGATCCACGCGGCGCACGGCTACCTCCTCCACCAGTTCCTCTCGCCGCTCTCGAACCGCCGCACCGACGCCTACGGCGGGCCGTTCGAGAACCGGACCCGGCTCCTGCGCGAGGTGGTGGCCGCGGTGCGCGCGGAGTGGCCCGAGCCGCTCCCGGTGATCCTGCGGATCTCCGCGACGGACTGGGCAGAGGGCGGCTGGGACGTCGAGCAGTCGGTGGAGCTCGCCCGCGGCCTCGCCCCGCTCGGCGTCGAGCTCGTCGACGTCTCGTCGGGCGGGCTCGTCCCCACCGCGAAGGTGCCCGCCGGACCGGGCTACCAGACCGGCTTCGCCGAGCGCATCCGCCGCGAGGCGCACGTCGCGACGGGGGCCGTCGGGATGATCAGCGCCCCCGAGCAGGCGGACCACGTGATCCGCTCCGGGCAGGCGGACCTCGTGCTCATGGCCCGCGAGCTGCTTCGCGATCCGCACTTCCCGCTGCGCGCGGCGGGGACGCTCGGGCAGGACGGGCCCTGGCCGAAGCAGTACCTCCGCGCGCGCTGAGCGTCGCGGCGAGGCCCACCGCGGCGGCGAGCGCCCCGAGGAGCGTGAGCGGCGGGAGCCGGCCCGGCCACGTCGCCGGCGCGAACCAGCCGGGCGCGCCGAGCGCGGCGCAGTGCACCCCGACGAGCGCGAGCGCGCC
>NZ_JALCYX010000102.1:0-12551 GCF_022690695.1 Anaeromyxobacter sp. SG17 | reverse complement strand
GCGCCCGCGCCCCGCCCCCGCGGCGGTGGCCGGGCGCGCGCGTCCCGCTCCGCCGCGCCCGGCGGGAGGGTCACCTGCGAGCTCGAGCTCTCCGACGAGGAGGGACACCTCCTCGCCTACGAGGGGGGGCGGCCGGATCTGGGATCGCTGCTCGTCCCGGGCCGCCTCACGCTGCGCGGCGCCGACGGGACGCCGCTCGCCCTCGTCCCCGGGATCCCGTTCCTCGCGCTGCGCGACCTCGGGGCGGGCGTGGATCGCCTCCTCGCCGCGTTCCGCCGCGGCGAGCCCCGGTGCGAGATCGCCCTCGCGCGGCCGGGCCGCGGCGGCGTGACGACGCTCGTGCTGGATCTCCGGGAGGGCCAGCTCCTGCGCCCGGAGGGTCCCGCACCTTGCCCGCCGCTCGAGCTCGCCCGGGCGCTCGCCGAGGCCGCCGTGGAGCTCGGGCACCTCGCGCGCGCCCGAAACCCGCGGCAGGCGGAGAACGCGCACCTCGCGGATCTGGAGAGCGCAGCCGCGGAGCGGCTCGCTCACATCGAGGAGCTGGTCGAGGGCGATCGCCCGGCCGAGGCGAGCCCCGGCGCGGACCGGGTCCGCGCGCCGAGCGCGCGCGCGACGTCGCAGCGGCCGCTCGGGCCGGGCCAGCTGCGCCGCCTCGCGTTCCGGCGCGTCTTCCAGCTCGACGCCGGCGCCCCCGCCGGCCCCGGCCTGTACGTGCGCGGTGGCGTGGCGATCGCGGCGGGCGCGGCGGCGGTCGCCGCGGTCGAGCGGAGCACCGGCCGCGTCCTCTGGCGCGCCCCGGGCGCCGCCCACGCCGCGGCGCTGCCCGGGACGCTGCTCGTCTCGCGCGGCGGCGCGCTCGAGGCGCTCGCGCTCCGCACCGGCCGCCCGCTCTGGACGGAGCCCCTGCCCGGTCCCTCCGCGTTCACCGCGCTCTCCTTCGCGCACGGGCCGTTCCTCGTGGTCGGAGGTGGAGCGCTCACCGCGCTCGACCCCGCCACCGGACGGATCCTGTGGCGGCTCCTGCCGCCGGGCGCCGGACGGCTCTTCGCGGCGGCGTTCGGCGGCATCGTCGCGGTGGGAGCGGACACCGGGTTCGTCTACGGCGTGGACGGGACCGGACGCGTCGTGTGGCGCGTGCGGGGCCCCGGCCCGGTGGTGCGGCCCCCCGCGGCGCTCGCGGGGCTCGCGCTCGTCCTGTGCGCCGCCGACTCGGGCGTCGGCGCCGTCGCCCTCGCGCTCGATCCCGCGGGAGGCGCCCGACGCTGGGAGGCGCGCCTCGAGCTCGTCCCCTCGGGCCCGCCCATCGCGTGGGGGCGACGGCTCGCGATCGCGGGCGCGCTCGCGGGCGATCCCATCGTCGCGACGCTGGACGAGGGCGGGGCCCCGGCCTGGACGGTGGTGGCGCCGCTCGCCGGCCCTCCCACCATCGCGGCCGCGGGCGCGCTCCTCGTCGCGCGCGATCCCGCGGGAGGGGTCGTCGCCCTCGGGCGCGAAGGCACCGTGCGCTGGAGCCGTCCCCCGCCGGCCGGGGCGCCGGCGCCCTCGGGCGCCGTGCCGCCCGCGATCGCCCGGGGCACCGTCCTCGTCGCGGCGGACGGCGTCACCGCGCTCGACGCGCGCACGGGCGAGATCGTCGGCGCCATCCCGGGCGTCGCGCCCGCGCGCCTGGCGGTGGACGCCACGCTCGGGCTCGCGCTGATGGACGCGGACGGCCTCGCGACCGGCTACCGCGTCGCGACGCATCTCAGCCTGGTGGCGTGACGCTGCGGCGGGGCCGCTGGCCCGGGGCGGGGGCGCAGCCCCCCGCTACACACCGATGAACAGCCGCTTGCCGAAGTTGAGCGCGAGATCGGCGTCGAAGATCTTCTGGGCCGCCGACTCGACGTCGTACGGGACGCGGTGGAACTCGACCACCCGCTCGTCCGAGTCGTACAGCACGAACGACGCGCGGTTGTCGCAGTCGCGCGGCTGCCCGACCGAGCCGACGCTGATCACGTACTTGTAGCCGCGGCGGAGCCCGAAGCGCGGCGCCACGACCTCGGTCACGTCGCCCGCCGCGTTGAGCGCGAACGCCTTGCAGAGGTGCGAGTGCCCGAGGAAGTTCACGTCCGCCAGCGCGTCGAGGTGAGGCAAGAGCTCCCGCGCCTGCTCGATCGCGAAGACGTACTCGTACGCCTCGGGATCCACCGGGCTCGCGTGCGTGAACTGGGCGCTCTCGATCCGATGCGCGTACGGCAGGCCGCGCAGCCACTCGAGGTGATCGGGGTCGATCCGCGACGCGGTCCAGTCGAGCGCGTGTCGCGCCGCGTCGTAGTAGAAGCTGTAGTCCATCCGTCCGGCGACCGCGGCGTCGTGGTTGCCGAGCAGGGTCACCGCCGCGCGCTTCCGGACGAGCGCGCAGCACTCGTTGACGCTCGCCCCGTAGCCGACGACGTCCCCGAGGCAGATGATCGTGTCCGGCCGGAGCCTCTCGAGTGCCCCGAGCGTCTCGGTGAGCGCCTCGAGGTTCGAGTGGATGTCGGACAGGATGCCGATGCGCATGCGCGGGCGCGCCCCCCCGGACGCGTCGGGATGGTAGCCGCCGCGGCGAAGCGGCGTCAACCCAGGGACGCGCCGCCGAACAGGTCCAGCTCGAGGTCGTCGAAGTGAGCGAGGCGGCGCGCCTCCGCGTAGCGGGACAGGATCTCCGCCGGCTCGAGGGAGCGCAGCCGGTCGAGCGAGAACCGCTCGACCGTGAAGCTCGCGAGCACGCTCCCGAGCACGATCGCCCGCCGCATCGCGGCGTGATCCAGGCCGCCGTTCCGGGCGAGGTAGCCCATGAACCCGCCCGCGAAGCTGTCGCCCGCGCCGGTCGGATCGAACACGGAGGCGAGCGGGACCGCGCAGGCCGCGAAGACCTCCTCGCCCGAGAAGAAGAGCGCCCCGTACTCGCCGCGCTTCACGACGACGGCCTTCGGCCCGAACGAGAGGATCCGCCGCGCCGCCTTCACGACGTTGTGCTCCTCGGCGAGCTGGCGCGCCTCCGCGTCGTTCACGAACAGCAGGTCGACCCGGCGGAGCGTCTCGAGCAGGCTCTGGCGCTTCGAGGAGATCCAGAAGTTCATCGTGTCGCACGCCACGAACCGCGGGCCCCGGACCTGGTCGAGGACCGCGCGCTGCAGATCGGGGTCGATGTTCCCGAGGAACACGAACTCCGAGTCGCGGTAGTGCTCCGGCAGCTCGGGCCGGAACTCGGCGAACACGTTCAGCTGGGTGTCGAGCGTGTGCGCCGTGTTGAGGTCGAACTCGTACCGTCCCTTCCAGCGGAAGGTCCGCCCCGGCCGGCGCACGAGCCCGCCGAGGTCGATCCCGCGGGAGGCGAGGAACCGGACGTGCTCGTCCGGGAAGTCCTCCCCGACGACCGCGACCACCCGCGTCGGGCCGAAGAAGCTCGCGCACGTCGCGAAGTACGAGGCCGAGCCTCCGAGCACCTCCTCGCGGGCGCCGAACGGCGTCTCCAGGGAGTCGAGGGCGACCGAGCCGACGGCGAGCAGCGCCATGTCCACGCGACCTTTCCGCCGGCTGAGCCGGCCGGCCGCCTGATTAGCCCGCCACGGGCAGGCGGGTCAACGCCTGCGCGCGGCGCGGATCGCCGGGCCCGCCCTCCGCGGCGAGCTGTCCGCAGGCGGCGGAGATGTCGCGGCCGCGGTTCTTGCGCACGACGGCGGTCAGGTTCCGCGCGGCGAGCGCCTCCTGGAACGCGACGACGCGCTCGGGCGCGGGGGCGTGGAACGGCAGCCCGGGGTTCGCGTTGTAGGGGATGAGGTTCACCTTCGTCGGGATCCCGCGCACGAGGCCGACGAGCCGCGCCGCGTCCTCGAGCGAGTCGTTCACCCCGCCGAGGAGCACGTACTCGAACGTGATCCGGCGCCCGTTCCGGACCGGGAAGCTGCGGCACGCGTCGAGCAGCTGGGCGAGCGGGTAGCGCCGGTTGATCGGCATGATCGCGTCGCGCTGCGCGTCGGTCGTCGCGTTGAGGGAGACGGCGAGCTTCACCGGCGTCTCCTCGCCGAGCCTCCGCATCACCGGCACGAGGCCGCTCGTCGAGACCGTCACGTGGCGGTGCGAGAAGTTCGGGCCGTCCTCGGCGAGGAGGAGGTCGAGGGCGATCTTGAGGCTGCGGTAGTTCGCGAGCGGCTCGCCCATCCCCATGAACACGAGGTTCGTGAGGGGCCGCGGGCCCTCCCCCTCCCCGAGCTCGACGATGCGCCGGTTCGCCCGATGGACCTGGTCCACGATCTCGCCGGGCGTGAGGTTCCGCGCGAGGCCCATCGTGCCGGTGAGGCAGAAGGTGCAGCCGACCGCGCAGCCCGCCTGCGAGGAGACGCAGAGCGTCCGGCGATCCGGCTCCGGCAGGTACACGGACTCGATGAGCTTCCCGTCGTGGGTGCGCCAGGTCCACTTGATGGTCCCGTCGACCGAGCGCTGCTCGGTCGCCCGCTCGAGCGTCGTGAGCGTCGTGCGCTCGGAGAGCGCCGCGCGGAGCGCGCGCGGCACGTCCGAGAGCTCGTCGAGCGAGGCCGCGCCCTTCTGCTGCAGCCAGCGGAAGAGCTGGCGCGCCCGGAACGGACGCTCCCCGAGCGACGCCACGAGGGCGGTCAGGTGGTCGAGGGGCAACGATCGGAGGTCGGGCCGGGCCTCCGGCCGTTCGGGGTCGAGCAACGCGGTCATCGGGCCTCTCTTCTAAGCGCCGCTGGCCGCGTGCGCCGCGGGCTCCGTCGGCGCCTCGGGAGCCGCCGCGCGCCGGGCGATCTCGACGCGCGTCACGCGCCGCTCGTCGCCCGCCCGGACCGTGAAGGTGAGCCCGTCCCAGGCGACGATCGCGCCCACCGCGGGGACGCGCCCGGCCGTGGCGGTCACGAACCCGCCCAGCGTCTCGTAGTCCCCCTCCTCCGGGAAGCGCACCTCCGGCGGGCGCTCCTCCCCCGCGGCGGTGGCGGCCTCCTCGAGCCGCTCGTTCAGGTAGGCCTCGAGATCGTGCAGCGGGATCCCCGCCTCGGCGAGCCAGACGCCGGGCGCGATCGCCTTCACCGGCGCGGCCTCCACGTCGCCCTCGTCCTGGATCTCCCCCACGATCTCCTCGATGACGTCCTCGAGGGTGACGAGGCCGCTCGTCCCGCCGAACTCGTCCACCACGATCGCGAGGTGCGTGCGCCGGCGCTGCATCTCCTTGAGGAGCCGCGAGATCTTCATGCCCTCCGGCACGAAGAAGGCCGGCTTCACGCACCGCTCGAGCGAGATGGCGCGCGCCTGGCGGAGGTCCTGGATGATCTCGCGGACGAGGAGCACGCCGACGACGTTGTCGATCGAGCCCTCGTAGACGGGCATGCGGCTGTACGGGTTCTCGGTGACGATCCGGAAGAGCTCGTCCTGGGGCGCGTCCCGGTCGACCGCCACCATCCGGGTGCGCGGCACCATGATCTCCCGGGCGACGCGGTCGGCGAACTCGAGCACGCTGTTGAGGAGCTCCTCCTTCACCTCGTCGAGGACGCCCTCCCGCGTGCCCATTTCGATGAGGTACTCGATCTCCTCGCTCGTGACGCCCGGGCCGGTGGCTCCCTGCGCTCCGCCGAACAGGCGGAACAGCCCGCTCGTCGCCCGCGTGACGGCCGACGAGAGGGGCCACATGAGCCACGCGAGCGCCTTCACGAACGGGATGAGGGCGAGCGACACCTTGATCGGGTGCCGCTTCGCGAGGGTCTTCGGGATGATCTCGCCGAAGAACAGGATGACGATCGTGGCCACGGCCGTCGCCCCGGTGACGCCCGTGGCGTCGTTCCAGCCGGCGCGCGCGGCGAGCGTCGCGCCGATGGCGGCGGCGAGCGCGCCCGCGCCGATGTTCACGAGGGTGTTGCCGATGAGGAGCGTCGAGAGGATGCGCTCGGGGTGCGCGATCCAGACGCCGAGCATCCGGGCGCGCCGACCACCCGCGTCGCGGAGCTGCCGCGCGCGCGCGTCACCGAGCGCCGTCAGCGCCGTCTCGGTGCCGGAGCAGAACGCGGACGCGACGAGGAAGAAGATCCCGAGCAGCCACTTCCATGTCGGCACCGCATCCAAGCCCGCGTGCTCCTTTTGCCCTGAGAGACAGAGACGAGACCCGTCCGGGGGGGACGGGTTGAACTGATTGTAACCGGAAACGGCAATCGGGCCGGCACCCGATCGGGTACCGGCCCGACTAAACCTAACAACATCCGAACGTTAGACCTTCTTCCACGCGTACGAATGGATCGCGATCTCGGGGAAGAAGTAGCTCACCTCGACCTTCGCGTTCTCCGGGCTGTCCGACCCGTGGACGGTGTTCTTCTCGATGTCCGTGGCGAAGTCCTTGCGGATCGTGCCCGCCGCCGCCTTCGCCGGATCCGTCGCGCCCATGATCTCGCGGTTCTTCGCGACCGCGCCCTCGCCCTCGAGGACCATGAGGACGACGGGGCCGCTCGTCATGAACTTCACGAGATCGTTGAAGAAGGGACGCGCCTTGTGGACCGCGTAGAACCCCTCCGCCTCGCTGCGGGAGAGGTGCGCCAGCTTCATCGCCACGGGCTTCAGGCCGGACTTCTCGAACCGGGCGATGACCTGGCCGATGACGCCCTTCTCGACGCCGTCGGGCTTGATGATGGAGAGGGTGCGCTCGATCGCCATGTTGCGTTGCTCCTCGTGCTTCGATGGGTGATCGCGGGCGCGCCCTAGTCGCGCACCCGCTTCGCCGCCTTCCGGGCGGACTTGCCGCCGCGCTGGGAGGGGGCCGCGTTGCGGGACGCCGCCCCCTTGCGCGCCGGCGCCTGGGAGGACGCGCGCTTGCCCGCGGCGGCGGGCCGGTGCCGGCTCCGACGCTCGAGGGCCTCCTTCATCGCGCGGCCGAGCAGGTGCGGTCCTTCTACCACGTTGATCCCCGCCTCGCGCATCGCCGCGATCTTCGCCTCGGCGGTGCCGCTCCCGCCGGAGACGACGGCGCCGGCGTGGCCCATGCGCTTGCCGGGGGGGGCGGTGCGGCCGGCGATGAAGCCGACGACTGGCTTGGTCATGTGATCGCGCACGAACGCGGCCCCGCGCTCCTCCTCCGTGCCGCCGATCTCGCCGATCATGATCACCGCCTCGGTCTCCCCGTCCGCCTCGAACTCGCGCAGCACGTCGACGAAGTCGGTGCCGTGCACCGGGTCGCCGCCGATGCCGACCGCCGAGGACTGGCCGAGACCGAGGTCGGTGAGCTGCTTCACCGCCTCGTAGGTGAGCGTGCCGGAGCGCGAGACCACCCCGATCCGCCCGGGCCGGTGGATGTGTCCGGGCATGATGCCGATCTTGCACTGGCCCGGCGTGATGAGGCCCGGGCAGTTCGGCCCGACGAGGCGCGTCTGCGGGCGATCCGCGAGGTACCGCCGCACCCGGATCATGTCCAGGACCGGGATGCCCTCGGTGATCGCGATGACGAGCGGGATGCCCGCCTCCGACGACTCGATGACCGCGTCGGCCGCGAACGGCGGCGGCACGAAGATGACCGCCGCGTTGGCGCCGGTCTCCTGCACGGCCTCGTCGACGGTGTGGAAGATGGGGACCGTCCCCTGGAACTTGGTGCCGCCGCGGTTCGGCGTCACGCCGGCCACGACCCGCGTCCCGTAGTCGAGCATCTGCTCGGTGTGGAAGCTCCCGGCCGAGCCGGTGATGCCCTGCACCAGCACCCGGGTGTCTCGATCGACGTAGATGCTCACGCGCCCTCCGCGCCTTCGACCCGTATCGTTCGACTCGCCCCGCTACGCCGCCGCCGCCTGGACGACCTTGCGCGCGGCGTCGCCGAGATCGTCGGCGGGGATGATGTCGAGCTCGCTCTGGGCGAGGATCTCCTTGCCCAGCGCCACGTTCGTGCCCTCGAGCCGCACGACGAGCGGGATCGAGATGCCCACCTGCTTCGCCGCGGCCAGGATGCCGTTCGCGATGACGTCGCACTTCATGATGCCGCCGAAGATGTTGACGAGCACCGCCTTCACCTGCGGATCCGACAGGATGATCTTGAACGCGGCGGTGACCTTGTCCTCGTCGGCGCCGCCGCCGACGTCGAGGAAGTTCGCGGGCCGTCCGCCGGAGAGCTTGATGACGTCCATGGTGGCCATCGCGAGGCCGGCGCCGTTCACCATGCAGCCGATGTCGCCGTCGAGCGCGATGTACTGCAGGTCGTACTCCTTCGCCTGCGTCTCCTTGGGATCCTCCTCGTCGGGATCGCGCATCGCGGCGATGTCGGCGTGCCGGTAGAGCGCGTTGTCGTCGAAGTTCATCTTGGCGTCGAGCGCGAGCACCTCGCCCCCGACGGTGACGACGAGCGGGTTGATCTCGGCGAGCGACGCGTCCGTCGCGACGTAGGCGTTGTAGAGCCCCGTCGCGAAGCGCACGAACTGGCCGACCGAGTCGCCCGTCAGGCCGAGCCCGAAGGCGAGCCGGCGGGCCTGGAACGCCATGAGCCCGGTCAGCGGGTCCACCCACTCTCGGAGGATCTTCTCCGGGTGCTTCGCCGCCACCTCCTCGATGTCCACCCCGCCCTCGGTGGAGGCCATCACCGCGAGCCGGCCCACCTCGCGATCGAGGGTCATCCCGAGGTAGAGCTCCCGCGCGATCCGGCAGCCCTCCTCGATGTAGACCTTGCGGACCTCCTGCCCCTCCGGACCGGTCTGCGGGGTCTTCAGCATCATGCCGAGCATCGCCTCGGCGTGCTGCCGCGACTCCTCCGGAGAGCGCGCCAGGCGGACGCCGCCGCCCTTGCCCCGGCCTCCGGCGTGGATCTGCGCCTTCACGGCGCAGATGCCGCCGCCGAGCTGCCGTGCGGCGCCCTCGGCCTCGAGCGGCGTGACCGCGAGGTAGCCTCGGGGGACCGCGACCCCGAACTTCCTCAGGATGTCCTTCGCCTGGTATTCGTGGATCTTCACGGCGGGTTACTCCCTCGCCTCCGCGCGCGTCCGCCCTCGTTCGCCCGGCGTGCGCGCTCGGCACGTCCCGGCGCCGGAGGGCGTGAGCGGGATCGATTTGGGGCACTCCTCTACACAGATCCGGCGCTTCCCGCAGTGCTGGATTCCACCCCGGGCCCATCAGGGCCTGAGGACGCTCCCGCGCCTGCGGCGAGCCACCGCGCGGCGCGCGCTCGCCGGCGGCCACGGGTCGAGACCGCACCCGCGCGTGGCGCGCGGCGCGGGGACTTGGGAGGTGGGGGCGGCGCGGGCAGCGCCGGCCCCTCGGGACGCCCACCCGACGCTACAGCTTGGTCTCGGCGACCGACTTCTTCACGCTCTCGACGGACTTCGCGAGCATCCCCTTCTCCTCGTCGGAGAGGTCGAGCTCGACGACCCGCTCGACGCCCTTCGCGCCGATGACGACCGGCACGCCGAGGAACAGGTCCTTCACGCCGTACTGGCCCTCGAGGTAGGCGGAGCACGGGAGCACGCGCTTCTGGTCGCGCAGATACGCCTCCGCCATCGTGACCGCGCTCGCCGCCGGCGCGTAGAACGCGGAGCCGGTGCCGAGCAGCGCGACGATCTCGCCGCCGCCCTTGCGCGTGCGCTCTACGATCGCGTCGAGCTTGGCCTTGTCGAGGATCTTCGTGAGCGGGGTGCCGTTCACGGAGCAGTAGCGCACGAGCGGGACCATGTCGTCGCCGTGGCCGCCGAGCACCACGCCCGTCACGTCCTGCGGCGCCACGCCCGCCGCCTCGCCCACGAAGTACTGGAAGCGCGCCGTGTCGAGCACGCCCGCCATGCCGACCACCTTCTTCTTGTCGAAGCCGGTGACCTTCTGCATCGCGTACACCATCGAGTCGAGCGGGTTCGTCACGACGATGACGAACGCGTTCGGCGCGTTCTGCTTGATGCCCTGCGCGACCTTCGTGATCGCGTCGAGGTTCACCTTGAGCAGATCGTCCCGGCTCATGCCGGGCTTGCGCGGCACGCCGGCCGTCACGATGCAGACGTCGGCGCCCTGGATGATCGAGTAGTCGCTCGTGCCGCCGCCCGTGACGTCGACGTCGAACTTGAGGACGCCCCGGGTCTGCTGGAGGTCGAGCGCCTTGCCCTTCGCGACGCCCTCCATGATGTCGACGAGGACGACGTCGCCGAGGTTCCGCTGGCCGCAGAGCAGCGCCATCGTGCCGCCGATCTGACCGGCTCCGATGAGAGCGATCTTCTTACGAGCCGCCATGAATCTTCTCCCTTCCTGCGAAGAGGTACGAGGAAGCTACATGTGCTTGATGATCTCGTCGCCGAACTCCGAGCACTTCACCTCGACCGTGTCCGCCACGCCCTCGGCCTTCATGAGGCGCGCGAAGTCGTAGGTCACGCGGTGCGCCGCGATGGCCCCGTCCATGCCCTTGATGATGAGCTCCGCGGCCTCGTTCCACCCGAGGTGACGGAACATCATCTCGCCGGAGAGGATCACCGAGCCCGGGTTCACCTTGTCGAGGTCGGCGTACTTCGGCGCGGTGCCGTGGGTCGCCTCGAAGATGGCGTGGCCGGTCATGTAGTTCACGTTGCCGCCGGGGGCGATGCCGATGCCGCCGACCTGCGCCGCGAGCGCGTCCGACAGGTAGTCGCCGTTCAGGTTGAGGGTCGCGACGACGTCGAACTCGTCCGGGCGCGTGAGCACCTGCTGCAGCGTGATGTCCGCGATGGCGTCCTTCACGAGGAGCTTGCCGCCCTGGAGCGCCGCCTTCTGCTCGGCGTTCGCGGCCTCCTCTCCCTTCGAGGCCTTGGTCCGCTCCCACTGCTCCCAGGTGTAGACCTTGTCGGCGAACTCGCGCTCGGCGAGCGCGTAGCCGTAGTTCCGGAACGCGCCCTCCGTGAACTTCATGATGTTGCCCTTGTGCACGAAGGTGACGCTCCTGCGCTTCAGGCGGAGCGCGTACTCGATCGCGGCGCGGACGAGCCGCTCCGTTCCCTCCTTCGAGACGGGCTTGATCCCGAGGCCGGTGCTGCCGGGGAAGCGGATCTTCTTGAACTCCTTCGGGAACTCCTTCTCGAGGAAGGCGAGGAGCTTCTTCGCCTGCTCCGAGCCGGCCTCCCACTCGATCCCGGCGTAGATGTCCTCCGTGTTCTCGCGGAAGATCACCATGTCGACCTTGTCCGGGCGCTTCACCGGCGAGGGCACGCCCTTGAACCAGCGGACGGGCCGGAGGCAGACGTAGAGGTCGAGGAGCTGGCGGAGCGCGACGTTGAGCGAGCGGATGCCGCCGCCGATCGGCGTGGTGAGCGGTCCCTTGATGCCGATGAGGTACTCGCGGAACGCCTCGATGGTCTCGTCGGGCAGCCAGTTGTTGAACTTCGTGAACGCCTTCTCGCCGGCGTAGACCTCGGTCCAGGCGATCTTGCGCTTGCCGCCGTATGCCTTCTCGACCGCCGCGTCGAGCACGCGCTGGCTGGCGCGCCAGATGTCACGGCCCGTGCCGTCGCCCTCGATGAACGGGATGATCGGCCGGTCGGGGACGTTCAGCTTCCCGTTCACCAGCGTGATCTTGGCTCCATCCCTCGGCACAACGGGCTTAGCGTCGGGCATACGGTGGACCTCGCGTGTGGGGAAAACGTGGAGCCGGGTCTTATCACCCAGCCCAGGGGGAGTAAAGGCGCGCCATCGGCAAACGCCCCGGAAAATCGGTGGCTTACAGACTTCAGGAGTCGACGATCCGTGCGCCCTGGAGGGGTCCCGAACGGGCCCGCGCGGCCACTCCCGCGAAATTACTGCGCGTCGCGCAGGAGGCCTCCAGGGCGGTCCACGCGCGGGCGCTGCAGAGCGCGGCGAGCTCGATCTCGCGCTCCCGCCCGAACGAGGTCCGCGCGTGGAGCGGGGCGTAACCCGGGTGGGCCATGAGCTCCGTCGTGCCCTCGCCGAGGCTCGCGAGCGCGGCGACGAGCGCCTCCTCCGTCCAGGCGGGCCGGAGCGCGGCGTCCCCGAGGAATCGATCGGGAGTGACGACGCCGCGGGCGCGCAGGGCGTCGCGCATCCGTTCGTCGATGGCCCGCACCGGCAGGCCGCGCTCCCGCGCCAGGTCGGCGAATGCGTCGAGGACCGCGGGCGCCGCGTGCGCGTGCTTGTGGCTGTCGAGGTGCGTCGGCTCGGCCCCGCGGAGCTCCACGAACCGCGCGAGCTGCGCGCGGAGCGCCTCCTCCGCGGCGCCGCGCGACATGCCCGGATCCAGGACGGCGTGGAGGCCCACCCCCAGGGTGGCCGGGGCCGCCGCGAGCGCCGCGCGCGCGAACGGCGTGTCCACCATGGCCGTGGCGCTCGTGACGAGGCCGCGCGCGTGCGCCTCGAAGATGCCCCGGTCGATCTCGGGGTCGTACCCGAGGTCGTCGGCGTTGACGACGAGGAGCTTCAAGCTCCGGAAGCGTCGCCCCCGCGGGCGCGCCGGTCAAGCACGCAAGAGCGTGTCGGAACCCGCTCGCCGCGACGGGGCGAGCGCGAGCGCGGTCCCATTCGCGGGAGGGCCCCGCGCGAAGCGCGGGAGGGGCGAAGCCCCTCCGGCGGGGAACGGTCGCGAACCCGCGAAG
>NZ_JALCYX010000101.1:0-12671 GCF_022690695.1 Anaeromyxobacter sp. SG17 | reverse complement strand
CGAGAGCACGCGATAGGCCTCCGCCACCGCCCGGAACTCGCGCGCGAGCTCCGCCTCGGGGCGGCCGAGCGCGCGCGCCCGGTCAGGATGCGTCTCGAGCGCGCGGCGCCTGTACACCTCGCGCAGCGCGCCGCGCCAGGCGCTCGCGTGCGGCGCGAACGACGGGCCGAACAGCACGCGCCCCGCGTGCGCGAGCGCCTCGACCGTGATCTCCGCCGTCGCCGTGGTCACCGATATCGCCCGCTCGATGGGTAGCCCTGGCCCGCGCCGCCGGCCAGTTTTCGGCCAGGCGAGCGAGCGATCCCCCGCCGCCCGGGGCGCGCACGGGCTGCGCGGGCGGCCTCGCCTCGAAGCGTCCGCTGACTACCGGCCGGGCGCCCGACATGGGATAAGCGACCGCATGATCCGGAAGATCGTTCAGATCGACGAGGCGCGCTGCGACGGCTGCGGCCAGTGCATCCCGTCCTGCGCCGAGGGGGCCATCGCGCTCGTGAACGGGAAGGCGCGGCTCTCGGCCGACGTCCTCTGCGACGGCCTCGGCGCGTGCCTCGGCGAGTGCCCGCAGGGCGCCATCACCGTCATCGAGCGCGAGGCGGCGGCGTTCGACGAGGCGGCGGTGAAGACGCACCTCGAGAAGACCGGCGCGCCGGGTCACGCGCACGCCCACGCCCCGGCTCACCCGGCACAGCCCGCCGCGAGCGCGCCTCCGCCGCGCCCGAGGCCGCAGCTGTCGATCGTCTCGGACCCGGGCCCCGCCGCTGGCGCCGGCTGTCCGGGGTCGCGCCCGCGCACCCTCTCGCCGCGCCCCGTGCCCCTGCCCTCCCGCGCCGGGTCCGGCGCGGGCCCCGCCCAGAGCCGGCTCGGCCAGTGGCCGGTCCAGCTCCACCTCGTGCCCGTGACCGCCCCGTACTTCCAGGGCGCGGACCTGCTCGTCGCCGCCGACTGCGTGCCGTTCGCGTACGCCGGCTTCCACGACGAGCTCCTCGCCGGCAAGGCCCTCGTCGTCGGCTGCCCGAAGCTCGACGACAACCGCTTCTACGCCGAGAAGCTCACCGAGATCCTCACGTGCTCCGACATCCGGAGCGTCACGGTCGCGCGCATGGAGGTGCCGTGCTGCGGCGGAATCGCGATGTCGGCCCGGCACGCCGTGGCGGCGTCCGGGAAGGCGCTGCCGCTCAGGGACGTGGTGGTGGGGGTCGACGGCGCGCTGAGGTGAGCGCGCGGGGGACCCGCCCCGCTGACCGGCGGGTGCCCTGAACCGCGACCGACCTCGACCCCCGTGCGCGAGGCCGGCCCGCACTTTCCCCTGCGCGCCGCCGATGTCCGCGGCATCCTCGCGGCGTGCCCGCCCGCATCCTGCGCTTCGCCCTCGAGGACCTCCGCGCGCGCTATGCCGACCCCTCCGCGGCGGGCGTCGATCCGCGCACGGACACCGCGCCCTTCCGCGCCTTCCGCGCCGCGCTCCTCGAGCTCGCCGCCCGCGCGGCCACCGCCGAGGCCGAGCTCTCGATGTGGTGGGACGGCACGTACAACGGCTACTTCCTCGCGGTGGCCGTCGAGCCGCCGGAGGCGCTCGCGGCCCTCGACGTGGCGCCGGCCTGCCCGCCGGACGACGACCGGGTCGCCGTTCCACGCGCCGACCGCTATCCTCTCGCGCACCTCGAGCCGGGGCGCGCCGTCGTGGCGCGCGACGCGGATGGCGCGAGCTTCGAGGCACCTTTCGGCGCGCCCAGCGGTCACTTCGGCGCGCCCGGCATGAGGAGGATTCCATGAAGGCGGTCCTGTTCGACGGCAAGGGCGGTCCCGAGATCGTGCGCTTCGCCGAGACCTCCGATCCCGCGCCGGTGCGCGGCGAGGTGCTCGTGCGCGTGCGCGCCGCCGCGCTGAACCGCGCCGACCTCCTCCAGCGCCGCGGCCTCTATCCGCCCCCGCCCGGCACGCGTGAGGACATCCCCGGCCTCGAGCTCGCGGGCGAGGTCGCCGCGGTCGGCGCGGGCGTCACCGCCTGGAAGCCCGGCGACCGGGTGATGGCCATCGCCTCGGGCGAGGGGCAGGCGGAGCTCGCCGTCGTGCACGAGCGGATGCTCGTGCGGATCCCGGACGCGCTCTCCTTCGAGGACGCGGCGGCGATCCCCGAGGCCTGCGTCACCTCGCACGACGCGCTCTTCACCCTCGGCGGCCTGCGGCCGGGCTGGCCGGTGCTCATCCACGCCATCGGCTCCGGGGTCTCCACCGCGGCGCTGCAGATCGCGAAGGCGGCCGGCGCGACGGTCATCGGCACCTCCCGCACGGCCGACAAGCTCGAGCGGGCGCGCGCGCTCGGCCTCGACCACGGCCTCCTCGTCTCGAAGGACGAGCCGCGCTTCGCGGACGAGGCGCGGCGCCTCACCGGAAAGCGGGGCGTGCCGCTCGTGCTCGACTTCGTGGGGGCCCCGTACGCGGCGGAGAACCTCGCGGCCCTCGCGAGCGGCGGGCGCGTGGTCGTCATCGGCACGATGGGCGGCCCGAAGGCCCAGCTCGACCTGGGACTCCTCATGCGCACGCGCGCCACCTTCGTCGGCACGGTGCTCCGGCCCCGCCCGCTCGAGGAGAAGATCGCCGCCACCCTGGCGTTCGCGCGCGACGTCCTCCCGCTCGTCGCCTCGGGCAGAGTGAAGCCCATCGTGGACGCGGTGATCCCGGCGGAGCGCGCCCGCGAGGCGCACGAGCGGATGGAGCGCAACGAGAGCTTCGGCAAGCTCGTGCTGAAGTTCTGAGCGTCGCGACGCCGGAGCAGGCTCTCCTCGACTCCCACGCGAGCGCGGGGGGCCGCGTCACCTTCACGTGGAGACCGGCCGCCGCGGCTCCGTGCCGCGCCGCGTTGCGCGCGAGGGTCCCGCGCCCAACGTTCCCTGCATGGCCCGACCTTGGCTCGTCCGCCGGCTGCGCCCGGCGGCCGTCGCCGCCGCGCTCGGCCTCCTCGCCGCGTGCGGTGGCGGCAGCGGGAGCAGCGGCGCGGCGGCACGGGCGGAGGAGCTCCCCCGAAACGAGTGGCGGTGGATCGATCTGCCGGGGACGTCGTGCAGCGACGGATCGCCGACCGGCATCGCGGTGAACCGCGGCGAGGGCGACGACCTCCTCGTCTTCCTGGACGGCGGCGGCGCGTGCTGGGATGCGCTCACCTGCTTCACGCTCGGGCTCGCGAAGCCTGGCCCCTTCGCGGCCCCGGAGTTCGCGGCGCGCGAGGCGGACGTCCCGGGCACGATCCTCGATCGCTCCGCCCCGGGGAACCCGTTCGCGCGCTACACGCTCGTGTTCGTGCCGTACTGCACGGGCGACGTGCACGCCGGAGACGAGATCCAGCGCTACCCTGGATCGCCGCGCCGCTGGTTCCACAAGGGCCGCATCAACGTCGCGCTCGCCCTCGACTGGCTCGACGCGCACCTGGGGGCGCCGCCGAAGGTGGTGGTGAGCGGCGCATCCGCAGGCGGCTTCGGCGCCCTGCTCGCCTTCGACAGCTTCCGCCGCCGCTGGCCGGCGACGCGCGGCTATCTCGTGGACGACTCCGGCCCGCCGCTCGTCGGGGACGACTTCTCTCCCGCGGTGCGCGCCGCCTGGTTCGTGAGCTGGCGCCTCGACGAGGTCCTCCTGCCGCTGTGCGGGACGCGCTGCGCGGAGGACCTGTCGCAGATCTTCCCCACGCTCTCCGCGCGCTACCCGGGAGATCGCCTCGCGCTCCTCTCCTCCACCCGCGACTCGGTCATCCGCACCTTCGCCTTCCTCGAGCCCGCCCGCTTCGAGGCGGCCATCCGCCGGCTCGCGACGGAGGTCATCGCGCCGCTCCCGAACGCGCGCACGTTCCTCGTGCCCGGGGCGACCCACACGCTCGTGGGCGACCCCGCCGCGTTCAGCGCGGGCGGTGTGCCGCTCATGGAGTGGCTGCGCGAGGAGGTGGAGGACGATCCGGCCTGGGCGTCCGTGGGGCCGTGAGACGTGGGGGGAACTCGGAACTCTGGGTCAGGTCGGGCAAGCGGGTCGGGCGCGGCGCGGGCGGGTCGGCGGCCGCCGAGGCCCGCCCGACAGCCGTGCGAGCAGCCGTCCTGGCCGCACGCCGGGTGGACGACCGCTCGGTGAAGGACGGCTCGGCGGCTCGACGGTTCGACGCCCGCGCGGCGAAAGCCCTTCCAACGGGCACGCGCCGCGGCGTGGCGGGCTGCGCACGATATGGCGGAATGCGCCTGCCGAAGGCCGGCGCCTCGCGCAGCCGCTCGCGGCCTGCGCACCCGCGAGGACGCGGGCGCGCGCCGCGACGGGGTCCTCCCGCCCGGACCCGACTGCGCCTCGTCTCGCGGCGGAGAGAAGGCCACCTTCTTGTCCGAGTCGATCCTCACCCGCGCCCGGCCGCTGCTCGTGGCTCGCCTCGCCGGCGCGCTCCTCACGCTCGCGGTCCCGATGGTGCTCGCGCGCGTGCTCGTGCCGGCGTCCTACGGCACGTTCAAGCAGGCCTGGCTCCTCGCCCAGACCGTCGCGCTCGTGCTGCCCATGGGCATGACGATGAGCCTCTACTACTTCGTCCCGCGCGAGCCGGGCGAGCGCGACGCGCACGTCGCGCAGGCGCTCTGGTTCCACCTCGTCCTCGGGATCGCGGCGGCGGCGCTCCTCCTCCTGTGCGCGCCGCTCGTGGACCGGCAGTTCCACAACCCGGAGCTCTCGCGGAACCTGCGCTGGGTGGCCGCCTTCACGGGCCTGCAGATCATCGGGGCGCCGCTCGACATCGCCTGGAACGCCTCCGGCCGCATTGGGGCGGCGGCGGTGGCGCGGCTCCTCACCGAGGTCGCGCGCGGGGCGGCGATCCTCGCCGCCGCCCTCGTCGGCGGCTCCGTCGAGGCGGTGTTCGTCGGGATCACGGCGGCCCACCTGCTCCGCGCGGCCTGGACCTTCGCCGCGCTCGGGCGCGCGCACGGGCTCCGCCCCTCCCTGCCGGCCCTCCGCCGCCAGGCCGCCTACGCGCTGCCGTTCGGCGCCGCCTTCCTGCTCATCGTCCCGCAGCAGCAGCTCCACCACTACGTGGTCGCGGGGGCGGTCTCGGCGGCGGCGTTCGCCGTCTACAGCGTGGGCACGTTCCAGCTCCCGGTCGTCGACATCCTGTACACGCCCGTCTCGGAGCTGCTCCAGATCGGGCTCGCCGAGGTCGAGGGCGCCGGACGGCCGCCGCGCGCCGGGCTGCCGCTCTTCCACGAGGCGGTGCAGCAGCTCGCGTTCGCGTTCCTGCCGCTCATGGGCCTCCTCGGCGTCATCGCCCCGGCGCTCATCGAGCTCCTCTTCTCGGCCCGCTACCTCGAGGCGGTGCCGATCTTCCGGCTCGGCATCCTCTCCGTGGCGCTGGCCGCGCTGCCGCTCGACGGCGTGATGCGCGCGCGCGCCCAGACGGGCTACATGGTCGCGCTCTCGGCGGCGAAGCTCGCCGCCACGGTCCCGCTCGTCGTCGGCGGGCTGCGCGCCGCCGGGCCCATCGGCGCCCTCGGCGGCTGGATCGTCGCCGAAACGCTCGCCCGCGCGCTCATGCTGCATCGCGCGGCCCGCCTGTTCGAGGTGCCGCTCGCCCGCATCCTGCCGGTGCGTGCGCTCGCTCGCCAGCTCGCGGCGACAGGCGTCGGGATGGCGCCTGCCTGGCTGGTGGTGCGCGGGCTCGAGGCGCCGGTCGTGCTGCGCGTCGCGGCCGCGTGCCTCGCCTTCGCCGCGGCGTACCTCGGGCTCTCCTGGGCGCGCGGCTGGCTGCCCGCCGGCTGGATCTCCCTCTTCGCCACGCGCCGCGCCCGCACGGTCGCGGCTCCGTCGGAGCCATGACCCCGTGCCGGGCTCGTCGCAGGAGCGCCGAGCGCGCACCGTCGAGGTGATGCGCCGCGGGAACCCCTGGATCCTCCTCCTCGCCGCTGCTGCGCTTGGCCTCGCCACCGCCGCGCGCCTCCCCGCCGCGTGGGAGAGCGGCAACGCGCTCAACCACGTCTCGGGAGCGTGGATGGCGCTCGCCGACGACCTCGCGCACGGCCGGTTCTACCGGCCGATGGTCGACCCCGAGCTCGGCTACGGCGGGACGCGCTGGTTCCCGCTCGCCTTCGCGGCGCACGCGGGGCTGCGGCGGGCCGGGCTCGATCTCATCGTCGCCGGCTACGCGCTGTCGCTCGCGACCGGGCTGCTCTCCGTCGCCGCCGCGTACGTCCTGCTCCGCCGCGTGGGCACCCCGCGCGCGCCGGCGGCGGCGTTCGCGGCGCTCACGCTCGGTACCTTCGCCACGCAGTACTCGCTGTCCTCCAGCCGCTACGACCTCCTGCCCGTCGGGCTCGGCGCGCTCGGCCTCGCGGCCGTCGCGCGCGGACCGTCAGGCCGAGCGCTCGCGGCGGCGGCGGTCCTCTTCGCGCTCGGGTTCGCCGCGAAGCCCACCGCGCTCACCGCCCCGGCGGCGGCGATGGCCTGGCTGCTCCTCCGGCGCGAGCGCCGGGCCGCGGTCATCCTGGGGGCGGGCGTCGCGGCCGGCATGGTGGCGGTGGTCGGGCTGACCAACGCGTTCTCGGCCGGCCGCTTCTTCGAGCTCCTGGAGGCGACCGCCGTGGGCGGCGGCTCGGCGCGCGATCTCCTCGTCGCGCCGGTCCGGCTCGCCCACGAGATCGCCGTCGAGGATCCGGCGGCGATCGGCCTGCTCGGCGCCTCCCTCGCCGCCGCGCTGGCCGGGCTCCGGGGTCACGTGCGTTCCTCTCGCCGCGGCACCCCTCGCGCGGCCCTGCTGCCCGTGCTCTGGCTCGGGGCGGCGCTCGCCGCGGTGGTGGTGGTGTACGCGTCGCCCGGCACCGGCGTGAACCACCTCGTCGAGGTGGAGGTCGCCGCGGCGCTCTCGCTCGGCACCGCCTGGCGCGCGCGCGGCACCGCCGGGAGCATCGCGCGGGGCCTCGCGCCGGTGGCCTGCGCGCTGGGCCTCGTCGTGGTCGCCGGGATGGCGCGGGAGGACCTCGGCCGCTCGCGCCTCGGCGAGCTGCGCGCCCTCGCCGCCGCGCTCCCGCCAGGCACCGTCCTCTCCGAGGACCCGCTCCTGCCGCTCGTCGCGGGCCAGCGGCCGTTCGTGCTCGACACCTGGATGCTCCGCCTCGCCTCCGAGCGCGATCCCGACCTCGCGCGCCCGCTCCTCGACGAGCTCCGGCGCGACGAGTTCGCGGCGGTCGTCCTCTTCCAGGATCTCGACCTGCCCGGCTCGCGGCGCTGGTACGACCGCGGGAACCTCGGCCTCGACGTGGTGGGGGAGGTCGCGCGCCACTACCGGCTCGCCGAGACGTACGGGCGTTACCACCTGTACCTGCCGGCCCGGGCCGCCCCGACGGACGCGCCGGTGGCGGTCGCGCCCCCGGCACGGACGCGGAGGAGCCAGGGGCCGGTCCCGCCTCGCTCCACGGGGATCCCGGCCTCCTCCGCGGCGCTCGGCGCGCGGGCCACGCCCTGACGGGCCCGGCGGTCTCCATGGCCCGCCCGGCGGGTCGGGGATAGAGTCTCGCCCCGCATGCGCGAGCCCTCCGCCTCGACTCCGGCCACCCCCGTCCTGCCGCCCGCCGTGGCGAAGCGCGAGCTGACCGCCCGCGCCATCGCCATCGCCGTCCTCGTCGCCGCGCTCATGGGCGCGGCGGAGCCGACCGTGGTGCTGCGCATCGGCTACGGGCCGAACATCTCGGTGGTGAGCGCCTTCCTGGGCTTCATCCTCATCTCGATCATCGGCGTGATCACCCGCCGCCGCGGCACGCGCTGGGAGAACAACCTCGTCCAGACCGCCGGGACCGCCGCCGGCTCGGGCGTCGGCTTCATGGCGGTGGTCCTCGCCGCCATCGACATGCTGAACCAGCGCGGGCTCATGAACCTGCACCTCTCGAGCCTGCAGATCTTCGCCTGGCTCGCGCCCTCCGGCCTCCTGGGCGTGCTCCTCGCGGTGCCGCTGCGCAAGCACTACATCGACCAGGAGAACCTCCCCTTCGCGGACGGCACCGCCGCCGGCGAGACGCTGCTCGTCCTCGACGAGGGGCCGAAGCAGGCCGGCCCGCGGGTCGCCGCGCTCGGGTTAGGCGGCGCGGTCTCGGCCGGCCTCACCCTCCTCCGCCAGTCGCTCGGCTGGATCCCGGAGACCTTCGCCTTCCGCTTCCTCACGCCGCACGCCGAGTCGCTGCGGGTCGGAACCGAGCTCGGCGTGCTGTCGCTCGGCGCGGGCATCCTCGTCGGGTTGCGCGTCACGCTCTCCATGGCGCTCGGCATGGTGCTCGCCTGGATCGTCGCGCCCGAGCCGCTCCTCGCGCGCGGCCTCGTCCCGGAGCTCACCTTCAACGCGGTGCTGCAGCGCTGGATCATGTGGCCGGCGACCGGCCTCATGGTGTCGGGCGGCCTCACCGCCCTCGCCCTGAAGTGGAAGGTCATCGCGAAGACGTTCCAGGGCCTCTCCGGGAAGGAGGCGGACGCGGGCGGCGACTTCCCGATGCGCTGGGTGGTGTGGGGCGCGCTCGCCTGCGGGGTGGTCCTCGCCGCCGTGCAGAAGATCTCGCTCGGCTTCCCGCTCTGGCTCTCCGCGGTGTCGGTGCTCCTCTCGATGATCCTCATGCTCGTCGGCATCCGCGTGCTCGGCGAGACGAACTGGGCGCCCATCTCGGCCATGGCGAACGTGATGCAGGCGGTGTTCGCGGTGCTCGCGCCCGGGCACGTGCCGATCAACATGATCGGCTCCGGGATGAGCGGCGCGGTCGCCGCCAACGGCGAGCACCTCATGCAGGACTACCGGGCCGGCCGGATCGTCGGCTCCACGAACCGCCACCTCACCTACCTGCAGCTCATCGGCGTCCCGGTCGGCGCCGCGGCGGTGGCGTTCGCCTATCCGGCGGTGCGGGCCAAGTACGGCATCGGCGGGGAGGGCGGGCTCACCTCCCCCATCTCCGTGAAGTGGGCCGGCTTCGCCGAGCTCCTCTCGAAGGGCTTCGGCGCGCTCCCCACGAGCGCGCTCGTGGCGCTCGTCATCGCCCTCGTCGTCGGGGTGGTGCTCACGGTCCTCGAGTCGAACCCGCGCTTCGGGCGCTACGTGCCCTCGCCGACCGCCATCGGCCTCGGCGCGCTCATCCCGGGCTTCGCGGTCGTGCCGATGGTGATCGGCGGGATCGGCCAGGATCTGTGGCGGCGCCTCAGCCCGCGCACGGAGGAGGTCTACGCGACGCCGCTCGCGTCGGGCTTCATCACCGGCGAGGCGCTCGTGCTGCTCGTCCTCGCGTTCGCCGCGGCGTTCTAGCTCGAGGGATCCCGAAAAGGCGCCGGGCCCGGCGCGTGGCGCCAGGCCCGGTCGGTGTGAAGTCTCGCCGGCGGCCGTCCGCGGCGCAGGGCTCCGGTCGCAGGCGGAGCGTGGCGCCGCGCAGGGGGTGGACGGCTAGCGGACGAACTCCACGTGAGGGTTCATGTGACGGGCGAGGGGTGAGCGCGTCAGAAGCTCGAGCGCGCGCTCCAGGCGCTGATCGCCCATCCCCGGAACGGACTCGTACGCGGCGGAGATCAGCTCACCGAGGGTAGTGACGAGCCGGCGGGTAGCGGTGCTCTTCTCGGAACGACGGCGGCGGTTGGCCTTCATGGTCCCTCCGGTGGGGGCGATTCGGCGTGGCGTGCTCGTCCTCTCCTCACTAGCAATCCGCTTGCCTCGCCCCGACGGTCGGGGTTACAGGGGCTTGGCTCGATCCAGGGGCCCCGGCACCGGTAGACTTTCCAGTGCCTACCTCGAAATCCCGACAGTCCACACGAAGGACGTATCCGGGCTTCCATCGCCCGAAAGAACCACGCCGCCATGCCGACGAAGCCCTCCCGAGAGCTGGACACCTTCCCCAACCCGAAGCCCGAGCGCCCGTTCGAGATCTCGATGGAGTGCCCGGAATTCACCTGCGTGTGCCCGATGACCGGGCAGCCCGACTTCGCCACCATCCGGCTTCGCTACGTCCCGGCGGAGCGTTGCGTGGAGCTGAAGAGCCTGAAGCTCTACCTGTGGAGCTTTCGCGACGAGGGGACGTTCCACGAGGCCGTGACGAACCGGATCTGCGACGACATCGTCCGGGCGATCCAGCCCCGCTGGATCGAGGTCGTGGGCGACTTCGCCGTCCGGGGCGGCATCCACACGGTGGTCACGGCGCGCCAGGGCGAGCGCCCGGCCGGCGTGTAGTCGCCCGGAAAGGCCCCGGCGCGCCCCGGCCGCGCCGGGTTCCCCTCCCCTCCCTCGCGGCCCAGCTTTCCCCCCGGGGGGAGCGCGTTGCGCACGGGCCGGCTGTCCATCGCGTACGTCCACTACGGCGCGCAGAGCGGCGTCACCGACCAGGTGGCGCGCGCGCTCGAGGCGCGCGGGCACGACGTCCGGCTCGTCGAGGCGACGGGGGATCTCGAGCCGCGCGACCCGGTGAGCCGAAGGCTCCGACCCGCGCCCGCGTTCGCCCTGAACCTCGCCGTCGCGGCCGCCCGCTTCGGCCTCGGGCGCAGCGCGCTCGACCACCGCTGGAACACGCCGTACGCGTTCGACCACCACGCGCTCCGCGCCGGCGAGGCGCTGCGGGCGCTCGACCCGCCGCCCCAGGTCGTGCTGCAGAACGGCGCGCTCTTCGCCCCGGGCCTCCCGGCCCCGTACCCGTACGCGCTCCTCCTCGATCACACGCGGGCGCTCGCGATGAGGAGCCCAGCCTGGCCGGTGGCCGGGCTCGCCGCGCCGGTGGACTACGGCGAGGCCTGGCGCGCGCGAGAGACGGCGCTCTACCGTCGAGCCCGCCTCGTCGCGACCTTCAGCGAGAACGTCGCGCGCTCCCTCGCCGACGACTACGGCGTCGATCCGGCGCGCGTCCGCGTGGTGGGCGCCGGCGCGAACACCTTCCCGGGAAACGCGCCCCGCCAGGACGACGGCCGGACGATCCTGTTCGTCGGGCGCGACTTCGCCCGCAAGGGCGGCCCGGTGCTCGCGGAGGCGTTCGCGCGGCTGCGGCGGCTCGAGCCGCGCGCGCGGCTGCTCGTGGCCGGCCCGCCCACGCCGCCGAAGCTGCCCGAGGGGGGACACTGGCTCGGCCCCGTGGAGCTCGACGAGCTGCCCGCCCTCTTCGCGCAGGCGACCGTCTTCGCCATGCCCTCGCTGCGCGAGCCGTTCGGCCTCGCGTTCCTCGACGCGATGGCCTGCGCCGTGCCCTGCGTCGGCCCCGACCACGAGGCGGTGCCCGAGATCGTGAGCGAGGGCGAGACCGGGCTCCTCGTCCCGCCGGGCGACGCCGGCGCGCTCGCGCACGCCCTCGAGCGCCTCCTCGCGGATCCCGTGCGCGCCCGCGCCATGGGCGCGCGCGGCCGCGCCCGCGTCGCGGCCCGCTTCCTCTGGAGCCACGTCGCGGCCCGCCTGGAGCGCGCCCTCCTCTCCGCGGTCTCGCCCCGCGGGAAGGCCGCCTGACGCCGTCCGCGACGCGGCGCGCCGCGGCGCCGGGCGAGCGCGCCGGACGCCGGTGTAGGTGGCGCGCGGCGCCCCCAACGCCCTCGCCCCTCGGATACCCGACACGGCCGCGGAGCCGGGAAAAGGAGCGGTGGGGTAGAATTCCGCCCCAGGTGTCCGATCCCGCACAGCCGCAGGTGGCCCGGTTCGAGCCCGCGTCGCTCCTCGGCTCCGTCCTCGACGGACGGTACGAGCTCGTCGCGCACCTCGCCACGGGCGGCATGGGCGCGGTGTTCCGGGCCCGCCACGTCCACCTGCGCAAGGACGTGGCGGTGAAGGTCCTCCGCCCGGATCTCTCCGCGTCGGCCGACCTCGTCGAGCGGTTCCGGCGCGAGGCCGAGATCGCGAGCGCGCTCGAGCACGACAACATCGTGCGCGTCACCGACTTCGGCCGTTGCCCGGACGGCTGGCTCTTCCTCGTCATGGAGCTCCTCTCCGGCGAGAGCCTCTTCGACCGGCTCCGGCGCGAGGGGTTCCTGTCGCCCGAGGAGGCCGTCCCCGTGCTCTGGCAGGTGTGCGCCGGGCTCGAGGCGGCGCACGCGCTCGGCGTCGTGCACCGCGACCTCAAGCCGGAGAACGTGTTCCTCGCCAGGACCGCGAGCGGGCGCGAGGTCACGAAGCTCCTCGACTTCGGCATCGCGAAGATCGCCGATCCCGCGAGCGGCAGCGCCACGCAGGCCGGCGTCGTGGTCGGCACGCCCGAGTACCTCGCGCCGGAGCAGGCGCTCGGGGGCGAGGTGGACGCGCGCGCCGACCTCTACGCGGTCGGCCTCATCGCCTGGCGGATGCTCGCCGGCCGCCACCCGTTCAAGGCCGACGAGCCGCGCGCCCTCCTCATGATGCAGGCGACGCGCCCGGTGCCGCCGCTCACCGACCCGCGCCCGGACCTCGGCGCCTACCCCGGGCTCGTCGCGGCGATCGCGCGCGCGTGCGCGAAGGAGGCCGACGCGCGCCACCCCTGCGCGAGCGCGCTGCGCGCGGACCTCGCGGGGGCGCTCGGACCGGCGTTCGTCCTGCCGCCGAACGCGACGCCCTCGCCCGCGCTGTCGCTCTCCGGCGCGCAGCTCTCGGCATCGCCGGCGGAGCCGGCGGGCGGCGTCGAGACGCGGCCTGCGCTCGCCCCCGTCGTCCCCGCGCCCGCGCCCGGGTGGCGGCTCCCGCCCGCCGCCGCCCGCCTCGCCGCACG
>NZ_JALCYX010000100.1:0-12702 GCF_022690695.1 Anaeromyxobacter sp. SG17 | reverse complement strand
CCTCGAGCGGCTGCGTGCCGGCGCAGGCGGCGCAGCCTGCGCGCTTGCGGACGAGCACCAGCCGCCCGCGCGCGGACCGCGCCTCGTACGTGTAGAGCCGGCCCTCGTAGGCGCCGCGCTCGCCGGCGAGGAGCCGGAGGGCCTCCGCGCCCATGAGCGCCCCCGCGAACCCCGCGGTGGCGCCGAGCACGCCCGCCTCGGCGCAGGACGGCACCGACCCGGGCGGCGGCGGCGCCTCGAACAGGCAGCGCAGGCAGCCGCCGATGCCCGCGGGCGAGACGGTGAGCAGCTGCGCGGTGGTCCGGAGGATCCCGCCGTGGACGAGCGGCCTCCGCGCGCGCAGCGCGGCGTCGTTCGCGAGGAACTTCGTGGCGAAGTTGTCGGAGCCGTCCACGACGACGTCGGCCGCCTCGACGAGCGCGAGGGCGTTCCCAGCGTCGAAGCGGAGATCGCGCGCGTCGACCGCCACGGAGGGGAAGAGCGCCCGGAGCCGGGCGGCCGCGGCGGTGGCCTTCCGCTGGCCGACGTCGCCTTCCTTGAACAGCGGCTGCCGGTTCAGGTTGGAGGTCTCGACGGCGTCGTCTTCCACGAGGACGAGCGTCCCGACGCCCGCGGCGGCGAGCGTGAGGAGCGCCGGCCCGCCGAGGCCGCCCGCTCCGATCACCAGCGCGGTCTTGCCGGAGAGGCTCATGAAGGACGGCGTATATCCCGCGCCAGAGGGGGCGGCAACCCTCGCGCCCGGCGGCGCTACACCACGAGCGCCCGGCCCGACTGCGCGGCGCGCCAGAGCGAGGGCAGCGTCGCGATCGCGTCGAGCCGCGGGCGGACGTCGTCGGGGACGAGCCCGGCGAGCCGGACCGCCGTGTCGCACGCCACCACCCGGAGCCCGAGCTCGCGCCGCGCGTCCTCCAGGCTCTCCACGAGGCTCGCCACGCGCGCCGGGCCGGCCTCGGGAGGCGCGCCCTCGTCGAAGCGGCCGCCGATCCAGAGCCGCAGCGGCTCGAAGAACAGCGCGACCGTCACGGCGTCGCCGAGCGCCGCCGCGGTCACCGCCAGCGTCGTGGCCTGGTAGCGGTCCTGCCAGGTCCCGCGATGCACGAAGAGCACCAGCGGCTCGCTCGCGGAGCTTCCGGACATGCGCACATCGTACCCCCCGAGGGGAGAACCCGCCAGCCCGCCCCCGCCGCACGCGACCTCGCGGAATCATTCGCCTCGCGCGTCGCCGGAGGGCTTGCCGGGACGCCGCCCCCCTGAAACCTTTCGGGGGGAACCCCCACCTCCGAGGAACGCTCCGTGAAGAAGCCACGCCCCATCGCCCCCGCGTCCGGGAAGCTCGCCGTCCTCCTCCCCGGGCTCGGCGCCGTCGGCACCACCCTCATCGCCGGCGTCGAGGCGGTGCGTCGAGGGCTCGCGAAGCCCATCGGCTCGCTCACGCAGATGGGGACCATCCGGCTCGGCAAGCGGACGGAGCGCCGGACGCCGCTCATCAAGGAGCTCGTGCCGCTCGCCCCCCTCGACCAGATCTGCTTCGGCGGCTGGGACGTGTTCCCCGACGACGCCTACGAGTCCGCCTGCCACGCCCGCGTGCTCGAGGAGTCCCTGCTCGAGAAGCTGAAGGAGCCGCTCTCGGCGGTGAAGCCGATGACGGCGGTGTTCTCGCCGGACTACGTGAAGCGGCTCGACGGCCCGAACGTCAAGCGCGGCGCGAACAAGCTCGAGCTCGGCGAGCTGCTCCGCGAGGACATCCGGCGGTTCATGCGCGAGCACGGCTGCGAGCGCGCGGTGATGGTGTGGTGCGCGTCGACGGAGGTGTACCTGCAGCCCCAGGCGGTGCACGGCCAGCTCCAGGCGTTCGAGGCGGCCATGGCGGCGAACGACCCGGCCATCGCGCCGTCGATGATCTACGCGTGGGCGGCGCTGAAGGAGGGCATCCCGTTCGCGAACGGCGCGCCGAACCTGACCGTCGACATCCCCGCGCTCCAGCAGCTCGCGAAGGCGCAGGGCGTGCCGATCGCCGGCAAGGACTTCAAGACCGGCCAGACGCTCATGAAGACGGTGCTCGCGCCCATGCTGAAGGCGCGCATGCTCGGGCTCGAGGGGTGGTTCTCGACGAACATCCTCGGCAACCGCGACGGCGAGGTGCTCGACGACCCGGGCAGCTTCAAGACGAAGGAGGTCTCGAAGCTCTCGGTGCTCGACCACATCCTGCAGCCCGAGCTGTACCCCGACCTCTACGGCAAGTTCGACCACAAGGTGCAGATCCACTACTACCGGCCGCGCGGCGACAACAAGGAGGGCTGGGACAACATCGACATCAAGGGCTGGCTCGGTTACCCGATGCAGATCAAGGTGAACTTCCTCTGCCGGGACTCGATCCTCGCCGCGCCGGTGGCGCTCGACATCGCCCTCTTCATCGACCTCGCGCGGCGCGCGGGGATGAGCGGGATCCAGGAGTGGATGTCGTTCTACTTCAAGAGCCCGATGGTCGCGGAGGGGCTCTACCCGGAGCACGACCTGTTCATCCAGCTCACGAAGCTCAAGAACACGCTGCGTCACCTGGCGGGCGAGGAGCTCATCACCCACCTCGGGCTCGACTACTACGAGCCGTAGATTAGACAGAGGCCCCACAGAGGAGGTCGTCGATGGCTTACGTGGTTGCCGAGCCCTGCATCAAGTGCAAGTACACCGACTGCGTCGAGGTCTGCCCCGTCGACTGCTTCTACGAGGGGCCCAACTTCCTCGTCATCCATCCCGACGAGTGCATCGACTGCGGCGCGTGTGAGCCTGCCTGCCCCACGAAGGCGATCTTCCCGGAGGAGAGCCTGCCGGCGAAGTGGAAGGACTACACGCAGCTCAACGCCGACCTCGCCAAGACCTGGCCCAACATCTCGGAGAAGAAGGACCCGCTCCCCGACGCGGACCAGTGGAAGGACGTCGAGGAGAAGCGTCAGTACCTCGAGGGCGCCTAGCGGATCGGCGACGGCCGCACGGGCGCTCGGCGAGATCGTCGTCGCCCTGAACTGCGCTATTGCGCGCCGGTCGCCCCTTTGCTAGAAACCCGTCCGCTTCGGAACGCCCAGGTGGTGGAACTGGTAGACACACCATCTTGAGGGGGTGGCGCCGTAAGGCGTGCGAGTTCGAATCTCGCCCTGGGCACTCGCGAACGAGAGAGGGGATCCGGGAAACCGGATCCCCTCTCGGCGTTTCGGGGCCACGGAGGGAGCCGGGGGCTCGGGTGGCGGCGGCGCCCGTCCGGCAGCGGGCGCGAGCGCCTCGCTCGAACGCGAAGAGGGGACCCGGACCCCGGATCCCCTCTCCGCCGCGCCGAGGCGCGGATTCTCGGGAAAGCGACTACTTCCCCTGCGACGGCGCGGCCGGCGCCGGCGGGGTCGACTCGGGCGCGTTCGGCGGCGGCGAGAGCGGGCTCTGCCCGGGCGCGGCCGGGAGCTGCTGCGCCGGGACGCTCGCCTCGCGCTGCACCACCGAGTGCGTGCGGGACGCGTTGTACGCGAGGAAGACCGAGGTCATCATGAAGATCCCGGCCGAGATGCTCGTGACCTTGCCGAGCAGCGTCTGGGCGCCACGCCCACCGAAGACGGTCTGCGCGCCGGCCCCGCCGAACGCCGCCCCCATCCCGCCGCCCTTACCGGCCTGGAGCAGGATCACGAGGATGAGGAAGACGCAGACGAGGACGTGCAGGATGGTGACGAGGGTGATCAACGGAGTGCACCTTTCACGATGGCGACGAAGTCCGCCGCCTTGAGGCTCGCGCCGCCGACCAGCGCCCCGTCGACATCGGGCTGCGCCATGAGCTCGGCGGCGTTCTCGGGCTTGACCGAGCCGCCGTACTGTACCCGGATCTGGTCCGCCGCGGAACTCGCGAGCTCGCGGAGGATCTTCCGGATGGCCGCGTGGACCTCCTGCGCCTGGGCCGCGGTGGCGGTCTTGCCGGTGCCGATCGCCCACACCGGCTCGTACGCGAGCGTCAGCGCGGCGAAGGCCTCGGCGGAGAGGCCGGCGAGCCCCTGCCTGACCTGACGGTCCACGATCTCGAGGGTCCGCCCGGCCTCCCGCTCCGCCAGCGTCTCGCCCACGCAGACGATCGGCCGGACACCCGCCGCGAGCAGCGCGCCGACCTTCTTGCGCACTCCCTCGTCGGTCTCCCCGAAGAGCTGGCGCCGCTCGCTGTGGCCGACGATGCCGTGGCGGCAGCCGACCTCGGCCAGCATGGGCGCGGACACCTCGCCGGTGAACGCCCCCTGCTTCTCCCAGTGGACGTTCTGCGCGGCGACCTCGATCCCGGAGCCGCGCGCCGCGTCCACCGCGGCGGCGAGCGCCGTGAACGGCGGGGCGATGGCGACGTCGACCTTGCCGGCGAGGTCCCCGAGCGCGGCGCGGAGCTCGCCGACGAGCGCCGTGGTCTCCGCCACGGTCTTGTGCATCTTCCAGTTGCCGCAGACGAACTTTCGACGGGGCACGGCGCTATCCCTCGAGGACCTGGATGCCGGGGAGGACGCGCCCCTCGATGAACTCGAGGCTGGCGCCGCCGCCGGTGGAGACGTGCTTCATCTTGGAGACGAGCCCGGCCTCCTCGACCGCCGCGGCGCTGTCGCCGCCGCCCACGACCGTGATGGCCGGGCTGTCCGCCATCGCCTTCGCGACGCCGAAGGTGCCCTCCGCCCACGGCTTCTGCTCGAACAGGCCCATGGGACCGTTCCAGAACACCGTCTTCGCGCTCAGGATGCGCTGGCGATACCGATCGAGCGTCTTCGGGCCGATGTCGAGGCCCATGAGGCCGTCGGGGATCGCGCGGTCGTTCACCACCACGCGCGCTGCGGTCTCCTTCGGCTCCGCGCCGCACACGTGATCGACCGGCAGGAGCAGGTCCACGTTGCGCGCCTGGGCGCGGTCCAGGATCTGCCGCGCGAGCTCGAGCTTGTCCTCCTCGACGAGGCTCTTCCCCACGGGGACGCCCTGCGCCTTGAGGAACGTGTAGGCCATCGCGCCGCCGATGCAGACGGCGTCGGCCTTCGCGATGAGGTTCTCGAGCACCTTGATCTTGTCGGACACCTTGGCGCCGCCGATGAGCGCGACGAACGGCCGCGCCGGGGTGCCGAGCGCCTTGCCGAGGTACTCGACCTCCTTCTGGATGAGGAAGCCGGCCGCCTTCTCCTTCACGAACGCGGCCATGCCCGCCGTAGACGCGTGGGCCCGGTGGGCCGTGCCGAACGCGTCGTTCACCCAGACGTCGCACAGGCTCGCGAGCTCGCGCGCGAAGCCCTCGTCGTTCTTCTCCTCCTCCGGGTGGAAGCGGAGGTTCTCGAGGAGGAGGACCTCTCCCTCCTTGAGATCGCGGACGAGCTTCTTCACGCCGTCGCCGACGCAGTCGTCGGCGAGGATGACGTCCTGCTTGAGGAGCGCCGAGAGCCGCTCGGCCGCGGGCTCGAGCGAGAACTTCTTGCGATCGTCGGGCTTGCCCTTCGGGCGCCCGAGGTGCGAGCCGAGGATGACCTTCGCGCGCGCCTTGATGGCGTACTGGAGCGTCGGGAGCGCCGCGCGGATGCGCGCGTCGTCGGTCACCCGCCCCTGCTCGTCGAGCGGGACGTTGAAGTCCACGCGGATGAAGACGCGCTTGCCGGCGAGGTCGAGCGCGTCGATGGTCTTGAGCGCCATGGCGTCCCTCACTTCGTGAGGAACTTCGCCACGTCGACCATGCGGTTCGAGAAGCCCCACTCGTTGTCGTACCAGGCGAAGACCTTCGCGAAGGTCCCTTCGACGACGAACGTGTTCGTCGCGTCGAAGATCGAGGACGCCGGGTTGTGGTTGAAGTCCACCGAGACGAGCGGGCCGTCCGAGTACTCGAGGACGCCCTTCAGGCTCCCCTCCGCCGCCTTCTTGAACGCCGCGTTGATCTCCTCGGCGGTGGCGGGCCGGTCCATCTCGACGGTGAGGTCGACGAGCGACACGTTCGGCGTGGGGACGCGCACCGACGTGCCGTGCAGCTTGCCCTTCAGCTCCGGGATGACCTCGGCGACCGCCTTCGCGGCGCCGGTGGTCGAGGGAATCATCGACAGCGCCGCGGCGCGCGCGCGGCGCAGGTCCTTGTGCGGCAGGTCGAGGAGGTTCTGGTCGTTCGTGTAGGAGTGGATCGTCGTCATCAGGCCGCGCTTGATGCCGAAGCTCTCGAGCAGGATCTTCGCGACCGGCGTGAGGCAGTTCGTCGTGCAGGACGCGTTCGAGATGATCTTGTGCTTCGCCTTGTCGAGCTTGTCGTGGTTGATGCCGTAGGCGACCGTGATGTCCGGGCCCTTGGCCGGCGCGGAGATGAGCACGCGCGGAGCGCCCGCCTTGAGGTGGCCCTCGGCCTTCTCCCGCTCCGTGAAGAGGCCGGTGCACTCGAGGACGACGTCGACCTTGTTCTTCTGGTGCGGGAGATCGGCCGGGGACTTGATGGCCGTGACCTCGATCTCCTTGCCGTTGACGACGATGCCCTTCTCCGACGCCTTCACGTCGGCGGCGAGCACGCCGTGCACCGAGTCGTACTTCAGGAGGTGCGCGAGGGTCTTCGTGTCCGTGAGGTCGTTGATCGAGACGAACTCGAGGTCCTTCTCGCCCCGCTCGATGGCCGCGCGGAGCACGCACCGACCGATGCGACCGAACCCGTTGATTGCGATACGTGCCATGGCGCTGCCCTCCTCCCAAGGGGTTGAAAAGCGGCCGTAACCTACAGACGAGGCTCCGGACCGTCAACGGAAACGGAAGGGGGCGAGCGGCCGAGATGAAAGAAACGAAACGGCGCCGATCTCTCGGCGCCGTCCGGTCCTGCGCGCTCGACTTCTGGCGAGGCCGCGACGTCGCGCCGAGCCTCGCGTAATCTTCGGATCAGAGGGCCCGCGGCGCCTCGACGGCGCTCTCCTGCGCGGCGGCCGCCTGGGCCGCGGCGGCGTGCTCGCCCTTGAGGTCCTGCGTGACGAGATCGATGAGCTCGGTCGAGAGGCTCAGGATCTGGTTCGTCGAGTAGCCGTTGCCACGCAGCTCCTTGAAGAGCGACTTCGCGAGGATCTTCGTTCCCTTCACGTCCAGCATGCCTGGCACCATTGCGTTCACTCCCTACCGGCGATACGAACCGCGCCGTGTCGCGATGGCTCCCCCGGGAGCAAGGTGCGGGCCATCGCCTTCGAGGCTTCACCATGTCAGCCGTTTCGGGTACTTGCACGCGGCGAGGCCCTGCCAGGCCGGTCGCGCCGGTGCGTAGTCTCCTTCGCAGACCTGCCTGCGAGAGGGGCACGGCGCGTAGCGCGCTTCGCGGTTCGACGGCGCCATCCCTGAGGAACTGATGCGGTACCGGATCTCCAACCTCCCGCTCTGGCTCGACGAGGACGACGCGCTCCTGACGCGCCGCGCCGCGGAGCGGCTCGGCCTCTCGGCCGAGCACCTTCGCGACGCGATCGTCGTGCGACGCTCGCTCGACGCCCGCAGGAAGGGCCACGCGCGCTGGCTCGTGAACCTCGAGGTCGAGGTCGAGGGCGCGATCCGCGGCGCACCCGCCGACGTCGCGCCGGTCCCCGCGCCCGAGGCGGAGCCCGGACCCGTGCGGCGGCCCGCCGCGCCGCCCGTCATCCTGGGCGCCGGGCCGGCGGGGCTCTTCTGCGCGTGGGCGCTCCTCGAGCGCGGCGTGCCCTCGATCGTGGTCGACCGCGGCAAGACCGTGAGCCCCCGCCGGCGCGACGTGGCGGCCCTGATGCGCGGCGGCGCGCTCGATCCCGAGTCGAACATGAACTTCGGCGAGGGCGGCGCGGGGGCGTACACCGACGGCAAGCTCGGGACGCGCATCCACCACCCGGCGGTGCGGAAGGTCGTCGAGCTGTTCGCGCGCTTCGGGAACGTCGAGCGGATCGTGGTCGAGGGCAAGCCGCACGTCGGCTCGGACGTGCTGCCCGCGGCGATCTCGGCGATGCGCGAGGAGCTCGAGCGCGGCGGGTGCACGTTCGTGTGGGGCGCGCGCGCGGTCGATCTCGCGCTGCGCGACGGCCGCCTCGCGGGGCTCCGCCTCGCCGACGGCCGCTCGCTCGAGTCCGACCGGCTCGTGCTGGCGCCCGGAAACAGCGCCCGCGAGCTGTTCGAGCTGTTCGCCGCGCGCGGCTGGCCCATCGAGGCGAAGCCGTTCGCGGTGGGGTTCCGGGCGGAGCACCCGCAGCCGCTCATCGATCGGATCCAGTACGGAGCGGGCGCGCGCCACCCCAGGCTCCCCCCGGCCGACTACAAGCTCGCCGACAACCCCAAGGTCGCGGGCGCGGCGCGCGGCGTGTTCTCCTTCTGCATGTGCCCGGGCGGCGTGGTCGTCCCCACGCCGACCGAGCCCGAGATGCAGTGCACGAACGGCATGTCCAACTCGCACCGCTCGTCGCCCGTCGCGAACGCCGGCATCGTCGTCGCCGTCTCGCCGGAGGACTTCGCGGCCGAGGGCTTCGAGGGCCCGCTCGCGGGGCTCGAGTGGCAGCGCAAGTGGGAGCGCGCCGCCTACGTGCTCGGGGGCGGCGCCTACCACGCGCCCGCCCAGCGGCTCGCCGCGTACCTCGCGCGCAGGCCCGGGGCGCCGCCCGGGAAGACGTCCTACCGGCCGGGGGTGACCCCCTCCGACCTCTCCCTGCTGTACCCTCCGCAGATCCAGGAGGCGCTCCGCGCGGGGCTGCGCGGGTTCGAGCGACGGATGCGAGGCTTCGTGACCGACGAGGCGGTGCTCATCGGCATCGAGTCGCGGACGAGCTCTCCCTGCCGGCTCGTGCGCGGCGCGGACTTCCAGTCGCCGGGGATCCGGGGGCTCTACCCCGCCGGCGAGGGCGCCGGCTACGCGGGCGGGATCGTGTCGTCCGCGGTGGACGGGCTCAAGGTCGCGGAGGCGATCTGCGCCGAGCTCGGCGCGGCGTGACGGAGGAGCGGATGCGGGATCGCGGCATGAAGTACCGGGTGCGGAACGCCGAGGGGGAGGAGCTCGTGGTCCCGTCGCTCGGCGACCTGCACGATCTCTACGCGCACGGCTTCCTCGCCGAGGACGACCTCGTGCGGGCCGAGACGTCCCCGCGCTGGGTCCGCGCAGGCGCGATGCCGGCCCTGCACGGCGTCCGCGAGCGGCGGGCCGATCCCCGGCGCGTCGGGATGCTCGTCGCCGCAGCGATCGCCCTCGCGGCGGGCCTCGGCTTCCTCTTCGCGCGCTAAAGCGCCCGCCGGAGCCGAGCGCCGCCGCGAAGCGCCGTTCGCGCCCCGCAAAGAGCCGCCAGCACGCGGGAGGCGGCGGCGTGCTAGCTCACCCGGCCGAAGTCGTCCTGAACGCGCACGACGTCCTCGACCTCGGGGGTGGAGACCTCGAGCACGTCGCAGTCGGTCACCGCGCGCATGCGGTGCACGGTGCCGGGCTTCACGTGGTAGCTGTCGCCCGGCTGCATCCGGTGATCGACGAGCCGGTCTCCGTCCTTGAGCACGAGGATCATCTCGCCGCTCCAGAGGTGGATCGTCTCGTCCTTCCTCACGTGGTACTGCAGGGAGAGCTGGAACCCTGCCTTCACGTGCAGGAGCTTGCCGACGTAGCGTTCGGTGTGCGCCCACCAGAGCTCGTGGCCCCAGGGCTTCTCGACGCGCTTCGGGCTGTCGAAGGTCGTGGTCATGCTGGATCGGACTTTAGGCTAGCGGCTGGCGGTGACGAACCCGGGGACCCCGGTTTCCCGCGCGACGTCCTTGCGATAGCGCTCCGCGGCCTCGCGGCTCTCGAAGCTCCCCACGCGCACGCGGTACCAGCGCCCCTTCCCCTGCACGTCCGCCGTCTCGACGCGCGGGCGCAGCGAGCGGTAGCGGGCGGCGATGCGGTCGGCCTCCGAGCGCTGCTGGGTCGCGCCGATCTGGATGGTGAAGTCCCCCGTGCCGGCCGGGGCCGGCTTCGCCGCGCGCGCCTGGACCTCCGCCTTCTCCTCGGGAGGCTTCGGCGCGGGGGCGGCGGGCGCCGGGGCCGCGGTCGGCGGCGTGGAGGCGGCCTGGACCACCGCCGGAGGCGGCCTGGCGGGGGCGCTCGGCGGAGCGCTCGGCGGCGGCGCGGCGGAGGTGGAGACGGCCGCGGCCGTGACCGGCGGCGTCGCCGCCGGCTTCTGCTTCACGAGACGATCGTGAAACGTGAGCGACGCGTCGTCCACGCCGGGCGACGGGGTGGAGGGAGGCCGATCGAGGGCCTCGAGGTCCCCGGCGCGGGCGGCGTCGACCTGCCGGGTGGCGATCTGCCGGCCGACGTTCAACCCGAGGACGAACACGACGCCGAGGATGACGAGCGCGCCCACGACGATGGACGCGATCTGCCGGCCATCGAGGGAGAGCTCGAACTTCTCGCGGACGCGGGCGTTCTCATCGCGCATGGCGTCCGTGATTCTAGACGTCGTCCGCGATATCGCGAGTTTCCGGACTCTCCATCCGATCCGGCGCGGCGACGCCCAGGACCCCGAGGCCGTTCGCCAGCACCTGCTTCAGCGCGCGGCACAGGAAGAGCCGGCCGGCGGTCTTGCGCGCGTCGGCGGAGATGACCCGCTCGCCGCTGCGCTTGCCCTGCGTGTAGTACGAGTGGAACGCCGCGATCGTCTCCTGCAGGTAGAAGGCGACGCGGTGCGGCTCGTACGCGAGGGCCGCCGCGGCGAGCATGTCCGGGAAGGCCACGACGCGCCGGATGAGATCCTGCTCCTCCGCGGAGGTGAGCGTCCGGGCCGCCTCGAGGTCGAACTCGGGGACCGCCACGCCGCCCTCGCGCGCCTTCGCGAAGATCTGGGCGAGCCGCGCGTGGCCGTACTGGACGTAGAAGACCGGGTTGTCGAGCGTCTGGCGCTTCGCGAGCTCGATGTCGAAGTCGAGCTGCGCGTCGGAGCGGCGGGTGAGGAACATGAAGCGGGTCGCGTCGCGCCCGACCTCGTCCACCACCTCGCGCAGGGAGACCACCGTCCCCGCCCGCTTGGACATCTTCACGGCCTCGCCGCCGCGGGTCAGGTTCACCATCTGGATGAGGATGACGTGCAGGTCCTTCCGCGAGGCGCCGAGCGCCTCGAGCGCGGCCTCGAGCCGCGGCACGTACCCGCCGTGGTCGGCGCCGAGGACGTCCACGAGGGTTCCGGCGCGCTGCCGCTTGTCCCAGTGGTACGCGATGTCGGCGCAGAAGTAGGTGGGCGTGCCGTCCGCCTTCTTCACCGGCCGATCCACCTCGTCGCCGTACTGCGACGAGCGGAACAGCGTGAGGTCCTCGGCGGCGGAGACGCCCTCGTCGAGGTCACCGTGGGGCTGGGCGATGGGCGCCGGAGCGCCCTTCTTGGACTTCGGCGGCGGGAGCTTGCCGACGTAGACGAGGTCCTTCTCCTCGAGGAAGCGCAGGAACCTGTCGACCGTGCCCGACTCGTAGAGCGCCTTCTCGGACGACCAGCGGTCGAACTCGATGTTGATGGCGCGGAGGTCGTCGCGGATGAGCCCGAGCACGTGCTCGACGGCGCGATCGCGGAAGAGCGTGAGCCACTCGGACTCGGGCGCGTCGAGGTAGCGATCGCCGTGCTCGGCGCGCAGCGCCGCGGCGATGTCCTTCACGTACTCGCCCGGATAGCTCTTCGGCGGCATCGTCACCTGCCGCCCGAACGACTCCTGGTAGCGCAGGTGCACGGAGCGCGCGAGCGTCTGCACCTGCGCGCCGTAGTCGTTCACGTAGTACTCGCGGGTGACGTCGAAGCCCGCCCACCGGAGCAGGCTCTGCACGCCGTCGCCCACCACCGCCCCCCGGCCGTGGCCGACGTGCATCGGCCCGGTGGGGTTCGCCGAGACGTACTCGACGATGACCTTCTGGCCGCCTCCGACCTCGGTCCGCCCGTACGCGGCCCCCTCGGAGACGACGCGCGCGAGCGCCCGCAGCCACACGTCCGGCGCGAGGCGGACGTTGATGAAGCCGGGGCCGGCGATCTCGAGCCCGGCGAGCTCGTGCTGCGCGTCGACGGCGCGGACCTCGGCCGCGATCGCCTGGGCGAGCTCGCGCGGCGGCTTGCCCGCCGGCTTCGCGAGCATCATCGCGGCGTTCACCGCGAAGTCGCCGTGCTTGGGGTCGCGCGGCGCCTCCACGGAGAACGCCGCCTCGAGAACGGGCCAGCGACCCTCGGCGGCGCCCTTCGCGAGCGCCTGCCGGAACAGCTCGATCACGCGATCTCTCACCATGGCGCGCAGTCTCTACCGGGGCCGCGCCGCGGGCGCAAGCGGGCACTCGCCCGCGAGCCCCGCCCTGCCCTCATGCGTACGCGTCGAAGGCGCCGCAGCGCCGGCAACGCCAGCTGCGGACGGGGGCGTCGGCCGCGCACCGCGTGCAGCGGGGCGCGCGGCCCCGCCGGAGCAGCGCGGCCACGAGGAGATCGTGCCGCGCGGCGAGCTCCCCCGGCCCTGGCGCGTCGGCCTGGCGGAGCAGCTCGCGCATCTCCCAGGTCACCTCCCCGCGCCTGTCGCGCTCGAGCGCGCGCCGCAGCGCCGCGAGCGCGTCCGCCACCCGGCCGAGGCGGTGCAGGGCGCGTCCGTGCAGGAGGTGCAGCGCCGGGTCGCCCCCGCGCGCTGCGAGGCGAGCCTCGACGAACGACGCGGCGGACGCGGCGTCGGGGACGGCCGCGAGCGCCGGCCAGGCGAGGAGCGCCGCGCGCGGCGCCGCGTCGAGGG
>NZ_JALCYX010000010.1:53704-93110 GCF_022690695.1 Anaeromyxobacter sp. SG17 | reverse complement strand
GGAGGAGGTGCGCGCGTCGGCGGCGTTCGCCGCGCGGCACGCGACCGACGCGCGGCTCCGCGGCGCGGTCGGGATCGCCGGGCTCTTCGAAACCACCGAGGAGACGCTCGCGCTCGCCGGCGCGCACGCGGGCGCGGGCGTGCACGCCTGCCTGGGTGAGGACGAGGCCGACCTCGCGCACGCGTTCGCCCGGTTCGGCCGGCGGCCGCTGGAGGTCCTCGCCGCGCACGGGCTGCTCGGGCCGCGCACCCTCGTGGCGCACGGGGGGACCACCGTCCACGCCGAGGCGGTGATGGTCGCCGACGCGCGCGCCGTGCTCGCCGTGACGCCGCGCGCGGCGATGTTCTTCGGCGCCCCCGTGCCGGCGCTCCTCGACTTCGCGGGCCTCGGCGTGAGCATCGCGTTCGGCACCGACGGGCTCTTCCCGGACGTCGCCGGCGAGGCGTTCCACGCCGCGACGCTGCTCAGGCACGCCGGCCGGAGCGCGGGCGCGGCGGGCAGCCTCGTCGGCAAGGTCGCCTGGCCGACCGCGGCACGGCTCGCCTCGGAGGCGTTCGGCGAGACCCTCGGGTGCCTCGAGGCCGGCGCGCTCGCCGACGTGGTCGTGCTCGACTGGCGACCGCCGGTGCCGCTGCCGGAGCTCCCTGGCGGCGATCTCGCCCTCCTGTGGGCGGGAGCGCCCGCGGCATGGGTCGTCGTGGACGGTGAGGTGCGGCTCCGGGAGGGCCGGCTGCTCGGCGCCGACGAGGCGGCCATCGCGGCGGAGGCGCGCGAGGCGGCACGCAGCCTGCTCGACCCCGCCTGAGCGGGCGGCGCCGTGAGGAGGCCGGCCGCCCGGACGCACGCACCCCGAGGGCTACCTCCGAGGAGGATGCGCACGGCGCCGCGCGAAGCGCTAGGCTGCGCCGGTGCGCGTGCGCTTCCCGCCGCCCGAGCTCAGGCGCGCCGTGGCCTTGTCGCTCGGCGTCGCGTTCCCGCTCCTCTCCACGGCGCTCTCGCTGGCGATGCGCCCGCTCGTCTCCAGCGCTCCGCTCGCGCTGTACGTGCCCGCCGTCGTCTTCGCGACCTACCTGGGCGGGCTCGGGCCGGGGCTCCTCTCGCTCGGGCTCTCGGCGGGCCTGTGCGGCTGGTTCTTCATCGCGCCCTACGACGCGTTCGGGCCGTCGCAGGCGGAGGTGGTCGTCGTCTCGCTGTTCCTCGTCATCGGCGGCGTGCTCTGCTGGATCGCGGCGGCGCTGCGGGACGGGTACCTGGAGCGCGACGCGCACGCGCACCGCTTCGAATCGCTCGTGGCGACGAGCTCGGACGTCATCTGGACGACGACTCCCGAGGGGCTCGCGCACGCGGACTCGCCGTCGTGGCGCGCCTTCACCGGCCAGAGCCTGGCCGAGTACCGCGGCTCGGGCTGGCTCGACGCGGTCCACCCCGACGACCGGGACCGAGTGGCGCGGGGCTGGCGCGAGGCGGTCGCGCGGCGCGACCGGTTCGAGCTCGAGTACCGGCTGCGTCGGAGCGGGGGGGGCTTCGCGCCGGTGGTGGCGCGCGCCGCCCCGGTCGCCGACACTCGCGGGCGGGTGATCGAGTGGGTGGGCGCGTGCTCGGACCTCACGGCGCGCGAGACGGCGGAGGCGGCGCAGCGCGAGTCCGAGGAGTGGTTCCGCACGCTCCTCGGCGCCATCCCGCAGATGGTCTGGACCGCGGACGCCACGGGGCGCACCCAGTTCCAGAACCCGCAGATCCGCGAGTACACCGGCAAGACGGACGAGGAGCTCGCGAACGGCCGCTGGCGCACGCTCGTGCACCGCGAGGACCGCGCCCCGGTGGTCGCGTTCTGGAAGCGCATGCGCGACGAGGAGATCGGGGGTGACGGCACGCTCCGGCTCCTCGGCCGCGACGGCGAATACCGCTGGTTCCTCGTGCGCGCCGCCCCCCTGCGCGGCGCGGACGGGCGGCTGCGCCGGTGGGTGGGCACGCTCACCGACATCCACCTCCAGAAGGCCTCCGAGGACGCGAAGAACGAGGCGATCCGCGCCCGGGACGTGTTCCTCTCCGTGGCGAGCCACGAGCTCAAGACGCCCGTGACCGCGGCGCTCCTCCAGATCCAGCAGGCGCACCGGCTCCTCCGCAGGGAGCGAGTGTCGCCCGAGCTCGCGGGCGTCATGCAGCGCGTCGCGGCCAGCGCCGCGAGCGTCGAGCGGCTCGGCTCGCTCGTCGGCACGCTCCTCGACGTCTCGCACATCGCGACCGGGAAGCTCGACCTGGAGCGGAAGCGCTTCGATCTGACGGAGAGCGTCACGCAGGTCGCCGCGCGGCTCGCCGAGGCCGCCGACCGCGCACGCTGCCCGCTCGAGGTGGCCGTCGCGCCCGGGATCGCCGCCCTCGGCGACAGGCTCCGGGTGGAGCAGGTGATCACGAACCTGCTCGCCAACGCGATGAAGTACGGCGCGGGGAGCCCCATCGCGCTCGCGCTCGAGCGCCGCGACGGCGTCGCGGTGCTCACCGTGGCCGATCGCGGCATCGGGATCGCCCCGGAGGACCAGGTTCGCATCTTCGAGCCCTTCGAGCGCGCGGTGAGCGCGCGGCACTACGGAGGGCTCGGGCTCGGCCTGTGGGTCGCCCGGGAGATCATCGAGGCCGGCGGCGGCGCCATCCGCGTGGAGAGCCGGCCGCGGCAGGGGTCCACCTTCCACGTCGAGCTGCCGCTGGCGGATCTGGCGGGGACTGCGCCCTCGAGATCCTGAGAGTCGCCGCGCTCAGCGCCGCCCGAGCGCGTCGCTGATGGCCTTGAGGGGACCCGCGTCGACGCGGGCGCTGTCCACGAGGAGCTTCAGCACGTTCAGCGCCGCGCGGCACAGGTCCGCGAGGTGCTCGAGCCTCCGCACCTTGAAGCGCGCCGCGGCCTTCACGCCGGGGTCCACGTCCGCCATGGCGGCGCGCAGCTCGTGGAGCACCCGCTCGAACGTCGCGAGCGCCTCCTCCACCGCGCGCTTCTCTCTCGCGCGCAGCACGTTCGCGACGAGCCGCCAGACGTTCGTCTCCGCCTCGAAGTGCTCCTTGCGGTCGCCCGGGATCGTCACCGTGCGCACCACGCCCCAGTGGCGCAGCTCGGCGAGGCTCATGGAGAGGAGCCCGGTCGAGATGTGCAGCCGGTCGCACAGCTCCGGCGCCGCCAGCGGGCGCTCGGAGAGGAACAGCACCGCCCACACCCGCCCGAGCTGCCGCCGGAACCCCCACAGCTCCATGAGCGCTCCGACCGCGTCGGCGACGGCGAGGTCGGAGCGCGTGAGGGCGTGGGAGGTGGCGGGCGGGTGGGACGCGGTCGCGGTCATGGGCGGAGGCGTCAGGCGAGGGCGAGATCCACGAGCGCGGCGAGCGCGAAGGCGATCGACGCGAAGGCGTTGTAGTTGAAGAACGCGACGTTGATCCGCTCCGGCCGGAGCTGCCCGCGCGGCGCCACGTGGACGTGCTCGGCCGCGACCACCGCGGCGAGCACCACCGTCCCGGCGAACCAGCCCGCGCCCCGGCCGCCGAGCACGCCCGCGAGGGCGACGCAGGCGATGGCGAGGACGTGGAGCCCGCGGGCCCAGGCGAGCGCGCCGCGCACGCCGAAGCGCGCCGGGATGGAGCGGAGCCCCGCGCCGCGGTCGTAGTCCATGTCCTGCAGCGAGTAGAAGACGTCGAAGCCGGCGATCCAGGCCCCGACCCCGAGGCCGAGCGCGATCGCCGAGGCGGGCGCCGCGCCGGTGAGGGCGATGGCGACGCCGATGGGCGCGAGCGCCTGCGCGACGCCCAGCCAGAGGTGGCAGGCCCAGGTGAAGCGCTTCGCGTACGAGTAGCCGAGCAGGATCGCCAGCACCGGCAGGGCGAGCCAGCCGCAGATGGGCGCGATGAGCGCCGCCGCGGCGACGAAGGTCGCGCCGCTCCCGGCGAGGAGCGCGATGGCCGCCCCCGGAGACACCTCGCCCGTCACGAGCTCGCGCCGCGCGGTGCGCGGGTTCCGCGCGTCGAAGGCGCGGTCGGCGATGCGGTTCATCGCCATCGCGGCGGTGCGCGCCGCGACGACGGCGAGCGCCACGAGCGCGAGCCGCACGGGCTCGAGCCGCGCCTCGCGCGAGACGAGCACCACCGCGGCCGCCACCACGGCCCGCGCGACGCGCGCGGGGCTGCGCACCACCCGCCGCGCGGGGGGGGCGCGGGTCCCGCCGGGCGCCGCTGGGGCGGCGCGGGCCGGGGTGGGAGAGGTCATGCGAGGGCCTCCGCGCGCGGGCGCGCGAGCCAGGTGAACGGGCGCTCCTCCGCGCCGAACGCCGAGACGACGAAGTCGAAGGGGTCCTCCACGCGCGCGCCCTCGAGCGGAGCGGCGAGGACGCCCGGCGCCGCGCCCGGCGCGAGCGCGCCGACGTGGGGGGCGCCGACCGCCGGCCCGTTCCACGCGAGCCGGAGGAGCGTCGCCGCCGGGATCTCCGGGAGCTCGCGGCGGAGCAGGGCGAGGTCCGCGAGCGGGGAGAGCGAGGGGCAGGAGGCGAGCGAGTCGGTGCCCACCGCGAGCGGCACGCCCGCGGCGAGGAGCGCCGCCACGGGCGGGAGCTTCCCGACGATGAAGCGGTTCGAGCGCGGGCAGAGGACCACCGTCGCGCCGGTGCGGGCGAGGAGGGCGACGTCGTCCTCGTCCACGTCCACGCAGTGGACCGCGAGGTGGTGGGGCGCGAGGTGCTCGGCGACGAACGCCACGGCCGAGCGCGCGCGGGGCCGGAGCGAGCGGGCCGCGCCGAGCGAGCTGAACATGCGGGCGAAGTCGCCGGTGCCGGTCGCGCACAGCGCGCGCTCGGCGGGATCCTCGGCGAGGTGGATGGAGGCGGGGCCGGCGGCGAGGAGCTGCCCGAGGGTCGCGCCGTGGGTGGAGTAGACCGCGTGGGGCGAGAGCGCGATGCGCAGGCCGGGCGCGGGCGGGCAGGCCGCGCGCGCGGCGCGGGCGCTCGCGAGCGCCGCCTCGATGCGCGCGGGCGTCACCCCGAACACCTCCTGGTAGACGGTGCCGGAGAACCCGGCCGCGGCGAGCGGCGCGACCGAGCCGAGCGTGTTCGAGACGTCCCCCACCGCCGCGACGCCGGCGCGGACCATGTCCTCGGCGGACATGATCATCGCCTGCGCCGCCTCCTCCTCGGGGCGCGGGAGCGCGCGGGCGGAGATGAAGAGGTGGATCCAGGCGGGGAGCCCCTCGCCGCCGGCGACCCGCCCGGCCATGTGCGAGAGCTCGAGGTGGAGGTGCGCGTTCACGAGCGCGGGGAGGATCACCGCGTCGAGCCGCTCGCCCGCGCCGAAGCGCTCCTCGACCGCGGCGCGCGGTCCGGCGGCGAGGACGCGATCGCCCTCGAGGGCGACGGCGCCGTCGCGGAGGGCGGCGGGGGTAGCGCCCGCGGCCGCCCGCCCGGCGAGCACCCAGGGCGCGCTGTAGACGCGCGGGGTCACGCGATCCGATCCCCCAGCCGCTCGTACTTCATGTTCCGCCGCACGGCGCGGAAGCCCGCGTCGCGGATGTGCCGCTCGACCTCCTCCGAGTCCATGCTGAAGGTCGTGCCCGCCGCCGAGACCACGTTCTCCTCGATCATCACCGAGCCGAAGTCGTTGCAGCCCATGTGCAGGGAGGCCTGGGCCACCCCGCCGCCCATGGTGACCCAGGAGGCCTGCAGGTTCGGCACGTTGTCGAGGACGAGCCGCGAGACCGCGTTCACCCGCAGGTAGGCCTGCGCGCTCGTGTCGGACGCGGTGAGCCGCGTGTTCGCCGACTGGAACGGCCAGCAGATGAAGGCGGTGAAGCCCCCCGTCTCGTCCTGCAGCTCGCGCAGCCGCGCGAGGTGCGCCACCCGGTGGCGCGCCTCCTCGCCGACGCCGAACATCATGGTGGCCGTGCTGCGCAGCCCCTTCACGTGGGCGGCCTTCATGACGGAGAGCCACTCGTCGGTCGAGCACTTGAGCGGCGCGATCCGGCGGCGCACCTCGTCGTCGAGGATCTCGGCGCCTCCGCCGGGGATCGAGTCGAGCCCGGCCGCGATGAGCCGCTGGATCGTCTCGTCGAGGGGCAGGTCGCTCGTGCGGGCGATGTGCCAGATCTCCTCGGGCGAGAGCGCGTGCAGGTTGATCACCGGCCACTTTTCCTTCACCCAGCGGAACAGCTCCTCGTACCACTCCACGCCGAGGTCCGGGTGCAGGCCGCCCTGGAGGAGGATCTCGATGCCGTCGAGCGCCACCGTCTCGTCGATCTTGCGGGTCAGCTCGTCGCGGTCGAGGACGTACGCGTCCTTGTGGCCGCGCGGCCGGTAGAACGCGCAGAAGTGGCACGCCGTCGTGCAGACGTTCGTGTAGTTCACGTTGCGCGAGACGATGTAGGTGACGGCGCCGTCCGGGTGCAGCGCGCGGCGGCGCGCGTCGGCGGCGAGGCCGAGCTCGAGGAGGGGGGCCTTCTCGTCGAGCAGCTCCGCCTCGTCGGCGTCGAGCCGCTCGCCGTCGGCGCCCTTCTGCAGCGCGGTGTCGAGCGAGACCACCCGCCGGGTGCGCGCCGTGCGGACCACGTCGTCGACGAAGCGGAGCTTCATCGGCGGCAGGAAGCCCTTCTCGGCCGCTCGGGCGAGGAACGCCTCCAGGCCGTCGAGCTCGTGCGGCCCGAGCCCGTAGCGGATCCGCTGGGTGAGGTAGCGGCGGTAGCGCTCCGGATCGCCGCCCTTCTGCGCGGCGAAGCGCTGGGCGAGCTCGGTCCGGACGCCGAGGCCGTGCTGCGCGGCGCGCGTCAGCTCCTGCACGTCCTCCGGCGAGACGCGGCCCGGCCGCGCCGCCCAGAGCGCGAAGATCATGGGCAGGCCCGTGAGGTGCGTCCACTCTCGCCCGAGATCGACGATGTGGTTCGCGCGCACCCCGAAGCCGCGGTCGCCGATGACGAGCGCGCCCTTCCGGCCCTTGGCGCGCGCGAGCCCCTCGTCGGCCTGCATCGGCGTGAACGTCGGGTGAACGCCCATCTCGTCGAGGACGATCTTGGCGAGCACGTGCGAGGTGCGCGAGGCGGTGTCGAGGAACACCTCGTCCCAGATCGCGGGCGACTGCTCGCCGGCGAGGACCACCGTCTGCACCGGCCCGTCCGCGCCGATGGCGATGCCGGGCACGATCTCGTACTCGCCCTTGGTGAGCGCGGCGACCGAGACGAGCGCGAGATCCACCTCGCCGGCCTCCAGCATCGCGGCGCAGCGCGACGGCTCGGCGAGGACGAGCTCGATCCGCTCGGAGCCCTCGAGCCCGACGGTGAGCGGGTGGGCGTTCAGGAAGGAGACGGCGGCGGCGCGGAGCTTCGGCATGGCGGGTCCTAGACTCGGCGGGCGGCGGCGGCGAGCGGAGGTCCAGCCGGCTGAGGCTGGACCGGAGCGTGCGAGGGGTCCGGGGGGACCGGCATCTCGGCCCCCCCGGCAGGAAGATGCACCTTCAGCACGCGGTAGAGGCTGTCGCGCTCCGCCGGCACCCGGCCCGCGGCGCGGATGAGGTCGTGCAGCGTCCGCTCCGAGAGCGCCTGCGGCACGGTCGAGCCGGCCATGTGGTAGATGCGCTCCTCGAGCACGGTGCCGTCCACGTCGTCCACGCCGAACGCGAGCGACGTCTGGGCGAGCCGCTCGCCGAGCGACACCCAGTACGCCTTCACGTGGTCGAAGTTGTCGAGGTAGAGACGCGCCACCGCCAGCGTGCGCAGCGCGTCGTAGCCGGTCGGCTTGGGGAACGCCTTGCCGATCATGTTGTGCTCGGGGTGGAACGCGAGCGGGATGAAGACCTGGAACCCGCCCGTCTCGTCCTGTAGCTCGCGCAGGAGCCGCATGTGATCGACGCGCTCGTCGAGCCGCTCGATGTGGCCGTAGAGCATGGTCGCGTTCGTCTTGAGGCCGAGCCGGTGCGCGGTGCGGTGGATCTCGAGCCACTGCTCGGCGGTCGCCTTGTCGTCGCAGATCTTGCGGCGCACGCGCTTCGCGAAGATCTCGGCGCCGCCGCCGGGCATCGTGTCCATGCCCGCCGCGTGCAGCTCGCGGAGCACCTGCTCGTAGCTCTTCCCGAACTTCTCCGCGAAGAAGTGGATCTCGATGGCGGTGAACGCCTTGATGGCGAGCTCGGGCCAGGCGGCGCGGATCCGGCGCAGGAGCTCCGGGTAGTAGTCCCAGGGGAGCTCGGGGTGGAGGCCGGAGACGATGTGGACCTCGGTGATCCCGAGACCGCGGCGCGCGAGCACCTTCGCGACCGCGTCGTCGAGGCTCATCGTGTAGCCCTCGGACGCCACCTGATCGTCCTTGCGCGCGAACGAGCAGAACTTGCAGGTCGCGACGCAGACGTTGGTCGGGTTCAGGTGGACGTTGCGGTTGTAGAAGGTGAGGTCGCCGTGGCGCGCCTCGCGGACGTGGTTCGCGAGCGCGCCCACCGCGGCGAGGTCGGTCGCCTCGAGGAGGCGCAGCGCGTCGGCGTCGGAGAGCCGCTCGCCGGAGAGGACCTTGTCGCGGATGGGGCCGAGGCCGTCGCGCTCGAGGGCGCGGTGCGCGAGGGTCGAGATCATCTAGGGTTCCTCCACCGGCTCGGGGGCGCGGGGCACGAGCCCCTCCCAGCGCTTCATGAGCTCGTTCGGCAGGCCGAGCCGGTCGAGCACGCGCGACACGACCGTGTCGACGAGCGCCTCGATGGTCTTCGGCCCGGAGTAGAACGACGGCGAGGCGGGCAGCACGACGGCGCCCGCCTCGATGACCTGGGTGATGGCCCGGGCGTGGACGAGCGAGAGGGGCGTCTCGCGCAGCACGAGCACGAGCTTCTTCCCCTCCTTCAGCATCACGTCACCGGCGCGGCCGACGAGGTCGACCGAGATGCCGTGCGCGATCCGCGCGAGGGCCCCCGACGAGCACGGGACGACGACCATGCCGTCGTACTGCGCCGAGCCGGAGGCGAACGGCGCGGTGAAGTCCTGGTTCTTCCAGACCCGGAACGGGTAGCGCGGCTCGGAGCCGATCTCCTGCTTCCAGACCTGCTTGCCGGTCTGCGTGAAGACGAGGTCCAGCGAGACGCCGTGCTTCTCGCCGTTCGCGGCGACGAAGTCGAGTAGCCGCTTCGCGTAGGGCGCGCCGGACGCGCCGGAGACGGCGACGACGAGCTTCACGCGCGCACCGCCGTCACGAGGCCGCACACGCCCGGGAAGAGCGTCTCGCCGCGCACCTCCCGGAACCCCGCCCGCCGGGCCGCCTCCTCGAACTCCGGGCGCGAGGCGAAGCGCTCCATGGAGGCGACGAGGTAGCGGTACGCCTCCGGATCGGGCGAGAGGATCCGGCCCAGGATGGGCAGCGCGAGCCGGTTGTACGCGCCGTGCACGAACCGCGAGCCTTTGGACTCCGGCCGGAAGAACTCGAGCACGCCGAGCCGGCCCCCGGGCTTCAGCACGCGCGCGAGCTCGGCGAGCCCCGTCTCGTAGCGCTCCAGGTTCCGCATCCCGAAGGTCACGGTGGCGAGGTCGAAGCGCGCCCCGCGGAACGGCAGCGCCATCGCGTCCGCCTGGGAGGCCGGCAGCCCGGTCTTCTCGACGCCGCGCGCCAGCATCTGGAACGAGAAGTCGGCGCCGACGATGCGCAGCCCCGGCGCGCGCCCGCGGGCGAGCGCGGCGACGTCCATGGTGCCGGCGCACAGGTCGAGCAGCGCCTCGCCGTCCCGCGGCGCGAGGTCCGCGAGGAGCCGCCGCCGCCAGGCCTGATCGACCTTCAGCGTCATGACGCGGTTGAGCAGGTCGTAGCGGGGGGCGATGCGGTCGAACATCGCCCGCACCGCGGAGCCGCGCTGCGCCTCGCCGGGGAGCGGGACGGTCACTGGAGGATCCCTCCGCGCCGGGGAGTCCACGAGGCCGCGGGCGGCGCCGCGATGCGGGGGCGGCGCGGCTTCGGTGCGCCCGGGACGAGGCGCTCGTAGAGCGCGTCCATGCGCGCGACCACCTCGGGCGGGTGGACGCAGACCTCCGGCCACTCGCGCCCGCCCTCCTCGGCCCACTTGCGCGTCGCGTCCACGCCGATCTTGCCGCCGAAGGCGAAGTGCGCGGCGGCGTGGTCGAGCACGTCCACCGGCCCGTCGGCGATGACGAGGTCGCGCTTCACGTCCACGTTCGCGAAGGCGCGCCACGCGGCCTGGGAGACGTCCTGCACGTCCACGTCCTCGTCGAACACCACGAGCGTCTTCGTCTGCGCCATCTGGCCGGAGCCCCACAGGCCGTGGATGACCTTCTTCGCCTGGCCGGGGTGGTCCTTCTTGATGGAGACGAGGCAGAGGTTGTGGAACACGCCCTCCACCGGCATCGCCATGTCGACGATCTCCGGGAAGATCATCTGCAGCATGGGCAGGAACATCCGTTCCGTCGCCTTGCCGAGCCACTGGTCCTCGACCGGCGGCGGGCCCACCACGGTGGCCGGGTAGACGGCGTCGCGCCGGTGCGTCACCGCGACGACGTCGAGCGCGGGGTAGTCGTCGGCGAGCGAGTAGAAGCCGGTGTGATCGCCGAAGGGTCCCTCGCGCACGAGCGGCGCGGCGGTGTCCACGAAGCCCTCGATGACGAGGTCCGCGTCGGCCGGCACGTCGAGGTCCACCGCGACGCCCTTCGCCATGCGCACCGCCTCGCCGCGCAGGAACCCGGCGAACAGGTACTCGTCGACGTTCGGGGGCAGCGGCGCGGACGCGCAGTAGGTGAGGGCGGGATCGCCGCCGAGCGCGATGGCGACGGGCATCCGCTCGCCGCGCTTCTGGTAGGCGCGGTAGTGCGCGGTCGCGGTCTTGTGGAGCTGCCAGTGCATGGCGAGCCGCCTCGGCCCGAGCACCTGCAGCCGGTACATCCCGACGTTGCGGATGCCGGTCTCCGGGTCGCGCGTGATGACCTGCGGGAGCGTGATGAACGGCCCCCCGTCGTGCGGCCAGGTGGTGAGCACCGGCAGGCTCCCGAGATCGGGCTCGCGGACGACGACCTCCTGGCTCGCCGCGGACGAGACGTGCTTCGGCGTCATCGTCGCGAGCTTCCCGAGCTTCGGGAGCATCTTGAGCTTGTCCCAGAGCGACTGCGGCGGGGCGAGGTGCAAGAGCGCGCGCAGCTCCCGGGCGTGCTCCTCGAAGTCCTCGGAGGAGAGCGCCCAGCTCGTGCGGCGGCGCGTCCCGAACAGGTTCATCGCGACCGGGAACCCGCCGGGCGCCCGCCCCTTCAAGTTCTCGAAGAGGAGCGCCGGTCCACCCTGCTTCGCCGCGCGGTCCGCCAGCGCGGCCATCTCGAGCACGGGGTCGACCGGCTCCTTCACGCGGACGAGCTCGCCCGCCGACTCGAGCCGATCGAGGAACTCCCGCAAGGAGCGGTAGGCCATGGCGCGGCGATCTGTACCAGTGGCGCCGCCGGGTTTCAATGTTCGTTGAACGGAAAGGCCCCGCGCGCGGCGGGCCCCGCGGCGCGACGGTTTCCCCCGGCGCGAAGGTCGGATACAACGCGGGCCCGATGGACCGCCGGAACCAGGCCCGCACCCTCGTCGCCAGCGCGCTCGCCGAGATCGAGGCGGAGCTCGCGGCCCCGAAGTACCAGCTCTGCCCGACCCAGCTCGGCGCCTGCCGGGACACGCTCCGGTCCTACCTGACCTCCCTCGAGGCGGGCGCCCTCCCGCCGAAGCGCGATCGCGAGGAGGGCCTCGGCCGGATGATCGCGGACTCCTGGCCGTTCGACGTGCCGCTCGGCGCGCTCGTGCTTCGCGCCGAGCGCGCGTGGCGCAATGCCTGAGTGGGCCGGCGCCCATGCGCGCGGCGCTCCTCGCCCTCATCTTGCTCGGCGTGACCGCCTGTGACGCCGGGCCGGATCTGGAGGAGGAGGCCGCCGCGTGCGAGGAGGGGCCGCCGTCCGCCCTGCCCGGCGTGGACGGCCACCTCGTCGCGCTGAACGCGTACTACCTCCAGGAGGAGGCGACGCGCGCGCTCCGCCGCGGGGAGGTGGAGGCCGCGGCCGTCGAGGAGACGCTCGCGAAGGCGGCCGCGCTCGGGGTGCGCGCGGTGCGCACGAACGCGTTCAACGACGGCGCGGGCGACGCGGCGATGCAGACGGCGCCGCTCGTCTACGACGAGCTCGCCCTGCGCGGCCTCGACCTCGTCCTCGCCCGCGCGCGCGCCCACGGGCTCCGGCTCGTCCTGCCGCTCGCGAACCGCTGGGACGACTACGGCGGCCAGCGCCAGTACGTCGCGTGGGCGGGGCTCCCCGCGCCGCGCGAGGGCGATCCGCGCTTCTTCACGGAGCGCGCGGTGGTCGAGCACTTCCGCGCGCACGTGGCGGCGCTCCTCGACCGGGTGAGCACGGTCGACGGCATCCGCTGGGGCGACCACCCCGCCGTGCTCGCCTGGGAGCTCGTGAACGAGCCCCGCGCGGAGGGCGTCTCGCGGGAGGCCCTCCGCGCCTGGGTGGACGAGGTCGCCGCGCTCGTGAAGGCGCGCGCGCCCGGCCACCTCGTGGGCTCAGGCGAGGAGGGGCTCGACGGCGAGGAGTTCGCGCTCCTCACCGCGTCGCCGTACGTCGACTACGCGAGCGTGCACCTCTACCCGGAGGCGTGGGGCGTCCCGGCGGACTTCGCGGCGTTCTTCGGCGCGGGGTTCCTCTCCGAGCGGATCGCGACCGCGCGCCGGCTCGGGAAGCCGCTCCTGGTCGGCGAGCTGGGGCTCCGCAACGACGGGCTGCCGCTCGAAGATCGCCGCGCGATCTACCGCGGCTGGTTCCGCTGCATCCGCCGGGCGGGCGGCGCGGGCGTCGCGCCCTGGCTGTTCGCCTACGACGCGCGGCCGGACGGGTGGGACCCGTACACGTTCCGCTGGCGGGACGGCACCGACCCCGCCGATCCGGTGAACCGCTACGCGGACCTCGTGCGCGACGCCGCTGCGCTGCCTTGACCGTCGGTTCACGCAGGATCGCACGCACCCTGGGCGCCCGCCTGCCCGCCGGTGCGCCCTCCCGCGATCAGAGCCGCGTGTCGGCGACGAGGTCCTTGCCGTACTCGGGCCGGTAGGGCCCGGCGGGGAAGCCGGGGCCGGGGAAGGACAGCGCCTTCCAGTTCGCCTGGCGCGCGAGCGGCATGTAGTTCGGTGAGGCCTTCGTCACCGCGGCGGCCACCATCGCGCCGATGATCCCGCCGCCGTTCGAGTCCGGCTGATAGGCCATCGCCTCGTGGTCCGTCCAGAGCGTCTCGCCGGTCTTGCCGTCCTTGAGGACGTACTCGAACTCGACGTTCACCTGCGTCGTGACGACGAGGTACTTCGCCTCCCACTTCTCGATGGAGACGTACAGCACCGCGTCGGCGCCGAAGAGCGCGCAGAGCCGTCCGGGATCGGCGCCGTGCACGAGCGCGGCGTCGGCGAGCCCGTCGTCCTCGAGGAGGCGCTTCACGAGGTTCACCGGGAAGACGTAGTAGCCCCGCTCCGCCACCGGGATGGGCAGCGTGGAGAGGAAGTAGTCCGCGGCGTCCACGTTCACGCTCTTGTTGACCACCGGGACGATGAGGATCGCGCGCGGCTGCGCCGCGACGAACTTCGAGTAGTCCTTGCGCGGAGCGGTGGCGCAGGCGGAGAGGAGCGCGAGGATCGCGGCTGCGACGGCGACGCGGGCGTGCCGGGACATGTCAGCTCCTCTTCAGCGCGCCCGCGGGACCCTTCGCCGGCGTGGACGGGTTCGTGGCGCGCTTCTGCTGCGCGTTGCGGATCATCTTGTCCATGAGGACCCGCGACTCGGGCCACTGGTCGCGCTCTCGCTGGAAGTAGGCGATGGCGTCGTCGTGGCGCCCCTCCTCCATGAGCGCCCAGCCGTACTCGGCGAGGCAGCCGGGGGGCACCTTCTCGCCGCGCTGGGTGGCGTCGCGGATCACGGCGTCGAGGCTCGCCACGAAGCGCTCGCGCTCCTGGGGGTTCTTGTAGTGCACGTACAGCGCCTCGTCGTAGTCGCCCCAGGCGTACATCGTCTGGTGCCGGGCGCAGCCCTGGAGGACGGCGAGGAGCGCGACGGAGGAGAGGAGCAGGGTCGTCCGGTTCATCGTCAGTGCACCTGGATGGTCTTGAGCTCGCTCTCCACGAACACCTTCTGGCGGTGCAGCACGTTCCCGGCGCCGTCGCGCACGTCCACCTCGTGCGAGCCCGGCTCGACGAGCAGCACGTTCGGGTGGCCGTCGTACGCGCTCGCCGCGCCCGCCGGCTCGCCGTCGACGAACAGGACGGCGCCCGCGGGCGCGCCTGCCACGGCGAGGCTGGGGCGCGTGTCGGGCGTGCGAACCACCGTCTGCGGCATCGCGCAGGCGAGCGCGAGCATCGCCAGCATGAGGATCTTCCCCGTCATGGCGCACCTCACGACTTCGGCTCCGTCACGAACAGCTTCGCGAGCGCGGCGGGCTCGACCCGGCCGCTGAGCACCTCGCAGGCGGCGCCCTCGTTCGTCTCGCTGTCGCCGAACAGGCTCACCACCCGCAGCGTGGCGACCTGCTTCGGCGGGAGCGTCACCTCGAAGCCGGTCTGCTTGCTCTTCACCGTCGCGCCCGCCTCCATGACCGCGAGGGTGTCGCCCTCGCGGAGGCCCTGGTGCTTGCCGCCGGTGATGAACAGCTGCGCGCCCTGCACCTCGAGGATGTCCGTGCGCCAGGGGCGATCGGCGAGCGTGGCCGCCAGGCGATCGATGACGTCGGAGATGGCCGCGGCGATGGCGCGGTCGTTGAGCGTGGCGTCGTACTCGGAGTGGCTGCCGAACCCGGCGATCTCGCCCGACTCGGTGCTCGCCTCGCCGGCCCCGATCGCGGAGAAGTAGGCGTGGCCGGTCTTCACGTCCACGAGGCGGACGTCGACCTTGGCGTGCGCGAGCTGGACCTTGGTGCTGCTCAAGAACCCGCTCTTCCCGCCGACCGAGCGGCCGAACTCGGTGACCGAGCCGGTGATCACCGTGTCGGCCCCGACGAGCTTTCCGCCGGAGAGCTGCTGCTCGCGCTCGAGCTTCTGGAGATCCGGGCGCTCCAGGACGACGAAGTTCCCGGACATGATGAGCCGGGAGGCGAGCATGTCGGAGGCCTGCTTGCCGATCCGGTCGAGATCGGCGTCGTTCAGCAGCGACCGCCCGTAGTTCGTCTCGTTCGAGAAGCGCGCGATCGCGAGCTTCATCTTGTAGCGCTTGGCAGCGGGCGCCCGGCGCGCCTCCTGCGCGGACAGCTGCGCCGCCTTCGGCACCGGCGACTCGGCCGGCGCGGGCTTCTCCGACACCGTCGCGCAGGCCTGCAACAGCAGGGCGGCGCCGGCGGCGATCCCGATCCTTCTCATCGTTCCCCTCCACCGCGCAGAGGCGCGGGCGAGCACGGACGCGCAGTCTCTCACGGAGGGCCCATCACCGGGCGAGAACTCCACGCCGGGTGGTGTCCCGTGACCGTGGGTGAGGTGGGTGTGCGCGCGCGGCGCACGCGGCCGCTCGCGAGCGGAGCTCGCCCGCGGCCGGAACGACGCGTGGGGGGGTAGCGCCCCGCGCCGCTACTTGTCGCCCTGGAAGATGAGGGGCAGGCCGCTCTTCGGGCTGCCCACGATCACGACCTTGGCGTTCGGGCTCGCCGCGAGCCGCTCGGTGGCCTCGATCCCCTTGAACTGCAGGTACTCCGGCGTGAGGCCCTGGCGCACGATGTTCTGGTACTTGAGGATGCCCTCCGCCTCGATCTGCTTGCGCTGCGCCTCCTGGCGCTCGCGATCGAGCGTGAACTTCATCTTCTGCGCGCGCTGCTCCTCGGCGAGCTTGTCGGAGATGGCGGTCTTGATCGCGTCGGGCAGCTCGACGTCGCGGACGAGCACCGCCTCGACCACGACGTGCTTCCCCTGGAGCGCCTTCGTCACCTCGGCGTAGATCTGCTGCTCGATCTCCTCGCGCTTCGTGGAGTAGATCTCCTCCGGCTGGTAGCGGCCGAAGACCTTGCGCGCCTCGGAGCGGACGATGGGCGCGATGAGCTTCGAGTCGTAGTCCGGGCCGATCTGGGTCTGGAGCTCGTACAGCTCCTGCAGCATCGGGCGGAAGCGGACGCTCGCGTCCACGCGCAGCGGCAGGCCGTTCGAGGAGAGCACCGAGAGCTGCTCCTTCATCTCGTGCACGCGCGTGTCGTAGGGGATGACGCTGTTCCACAGCGGCATCACGTGCATGCCCTCGTCGAGCACCTCCCGGCTCGTGCCGCCCCCGAGCGTCTTGAAGACGATCCCGCGGTGGCCGGAGTCGACCGTCGGGCAGCGGCAGGCCTCGAGGAAGGGCGCGACGGCGAGCGAGACGTAGAGCAGCGTACGGACGACCTGGCGCATGGGATCTCCTGGCTGGCGGGTAGCCTACCGCGCCGGCTGCGGCGCGGGGAGCACCTCTGGTGACAACCCTGCGTCCCTGAGCGCCGGGGCGAGCGTCGCGGCGTCGCCCTGCACGACGATCTGTTCGCGTCCCACGTTCACGGCCTGGGCGGCGGCCTGGATGCGCTCCGGCGTGAGCGAGGCGATCGAGGCCGGGAGGCCCTCCCACGCGTCGAGCGGCAGATCGGAGAAGAAGAGCTCCTCCACGGCGCCGATACGCTGGCTCGTCGTGTCGAACCGGAACGCCTGCCAGCGCGCGACGAGCCAGCGCGCGAGGTTCGCGTCCACCGAGGCGAGCGGACGCGCGGCGAGGTTCCTCACCGCGTCGAGCGCCGCCTGGATCGCGCCGGGGACCTGCCTCGCGTCGAGCGTCGCCCAGGTCGACAGCGTCGGCGCGTGTGGCAGTCCGCCGTGATGGATGAGGATCCGGCCGGCCGGGCCCGCGAGCGCGACGAGGCGCGTCCCGACGTCGTGCTGCACCGCCAAAAGGCCCGCCTCGTCCGAGCCCTTGCGCAGCGGGAGGCGGTAGGCGACCGCGACCGTGGCCAGCTCGGCGCCGGGCACGTCCACGAGGAGCACGTGCCGCCGCGCCGGCAGGGGCGGCGAAGCGTGCTCTCCCGGCGCCGAGGTGCGCCGCTTCCACCCGCCGAAGCGGGCCTCGACGTCCGCGAGCAGCTCCTTCGTGGGCATGATCTTGCCGGCGATGACGAGGAGCGAACGCTCGGGGCGGAGCTGCTCGAGGAGCCAGCGCCGGGCGGGCTCGGCCTTCAGCCCGGCGAGCGGCGCGCTCGCGAGGGGATCGTCCTCCGGCGAGTAGAGGGCGGACGAGATCGCGAGCCCGGCGCGCATCGACGCGCTCGTCGCCTCTCCCCTCGCCAGTGATGACGTCATGCCCTCGCGAACGGCGTCCACGCGGTCTCCGTCGAGGCTTCGCCGCGTCCAGCAGGCGAGCCGCCCGAGCATCTCCGGGAGCGCGTTCGCCGAGCCGCGCTCGCGGAAGGAGATCTTCTCCCGCCTGGGGAGGAACGGGCTCGCACGGCAGGTGTGCCCTCCCGCGAGCGTCCACGCCTTCTCCGAGGCCGCGAGGGCGATCGACGGCACGAGGGACCCTCCCGCACCACCCACGGGATCCGAGTCCACGAGGAGCCGGGCCTCCACGATCGGGCGCTCGCCGTGGGGCAGGACCACCACGCGGAGCCCGTTCGAGAGCCGCGTCTGGAAGGCCTCGCCGAGGCGAGGCGGGTCCAGGAGCTCCCGGACCTCGGTCGCGCCGGGCGCCGCGGCCCCCAGGGTACGGACGATCGGGATCCACGCGCCCGGCTCGTCGAGCGGCGCCTCCGTGGGCGGACCGCCGGCGCCGGGAAGCACCGCCACGGAGACCGCGCGCTCGACCGTGATCCACTTGCGGTAATACTCCTCGAACGATCGACCGAGCTGGGTCCGTGCCTCCCGGGCGAAGGCGGCGAGCGGGTCCGGCTCGCCGGTCGCGCGCAGCCTCCACGCCGCCTCCGGCCCCGGGCCCTCCTCCATGTCCCACAGCCCGACGTCGATCCGCCGCGCGAGCGCGCGGACGGCGACGTGCTGGGCGTAGTCGTCGAGCGCTCGCGCGTCGTACGCGGAGTGCAGGAGCGCGTTTCGCACGGGCGCCGCGTCCTCCGCGCTGCGCAGCTCGATCCGCGCGAGGAGCGCGGAGCCCTGGTGGCCGCGCTCGAGCGTGAGCGTCACCCCGGTGACCCGCGCGGCCAGATCGCCCTCACGGGCGCGCCAGAGGCGCTGCTGGAGGACGACGGTCGCGGCGAAGGCGCTCGCGCTCGTGCCGTCCTTCATCCCCGGGAGCGGCCACGCGAGCCAGAGGTGGGGCTTCGTGCCAGGGATCGAGCGAGTCTGCATGTCGGTCCAGAGGACCGGCTCCCGGCCGGCGACGGACGGTCGCTCGGCAGGGGAGACGCGTGGCTCGTCGGGTGCGCCGGTCGTCGCGAGCGCGCCGAAGGCGGCGAGGACCCGCCGGACGGCCTCGCTGGGTGCCTCGGGGACGCTCACGACGAGGACGAGGCGATCGGGGACGAGATGCTGGCTCGCCCAGGAGCGGACGTCCTCGAGCGTCAGCGCGCGCACGGACTCGGGCGTGGGCGGGGCGCGGTCGTAGCGCGTGCCGCGCCACGCGAGCGCGAAGACCGAGGCGCCCTCGGTCGCGCCTTGGTCCGCCGCGAGCTCGCGCGCGAGCGCCTCGCCCTCGCGCGCGACCTCCTCCTTCGTGATCCCCGCGAGCGGCTCGCGAAGCCGGTCCGCCTCGATCGCGAGCGCCTCGTCGAGCCGGGCGAGCCGCACGATCGACTGGAAGTCCGTCGAGTCGGCGCCGACCTTCGCGGAGTCGATGACGCCCGCCGCGAACAGCCGCTCCCGCAGCCGGAGCCCGCCGCTCGCCGGAGCGGCGACCGCGGTGAGCCGCGCGGCGAGCCGCGCGAGGCCTTCCTTCCCGCGGGGATCGTCCGCGTCTCCGACGTCGTACGACGCGATCACCGTCGCGCGCTTCGCGTGCGAGGTCCTGAACGCAACGAGCCGCAGCCCGGTCGGATAGGTCGCGAAATGACCCTGGTACCGGAACGGCTCGACCGGCGGGCGCTTCACGCTCGTGGCGCAGGAGAGCGCGGCGCAGGCGAGGGCCACGAGGGGGAGGCGCATGCCCCGAAGCCCTAGCACGCTCGGTGACGGTGCGTCGAGGATCGCACTCCGGGCGCGGGGCCCGGAACGCTGCGGCCTAAACGGCCGATCATGATTCGCGAACAGGCGAGCGTAGCGAGCCCGCCGGGGCGACGCCGCGGAAGCGGCGAAGCCGCTCGCGGCGGCGCACGGGACCCGGCGAGCGGGGGTGGGCCCCCGACGAGCTTCGCTCGGCGGGGCGGGGGACGCAGTCCCCCGTTCGAACATGGCTAAACGACAGCGTGATTCGCGTCACCGAAGGTGATCGCGAATCACGAACTGTCGTTTAGAACGCGCGCTCGGTGAGCGATCCCGCCGCCTCGCGCAGCGCCCGGCGGTGCACGCCGTCGGGCACCTCCTCGAGCGCGGCGAGCGCGCTGCGGGTGTGCTCGCGGGCGAGCGCGCGCGCGTCCTCGACGCCGCCGACGCGCTTCACCACCTCGACCACGTCGGCGGCGACGGCGTCGCCGTCGTCCTGGCCGTCCACGAGCGCGGCGAGCCGCTCGCGCAGCCGGGGCTCGGCCTCGCAGGCCCGGATGAGGGGGAGCGTCGCCTTGCCCTCGATGAGGTCCGTTCCGAGGCGCTTGCCGAGGAGCTTCGGGTCGGCGGCGTAGTCGAGCGCATCGTCCACGAGCTGGAAGGCGATGCCGATGCCCTCGCCGAACCGGACGAGCGCCTCCGGCACGTGCCCGACCTCGCCGGCCGCCCACGCGCCCGCCGCGGCGGCCCAGCCGAAGAGCGAGGCGGTCTTGCCGATCACGACGTCGAGGTAGTCCTTCTCGGTCGCGGCGAAGGAGCTGCGGAGCGAGAGCTGGAGCACCTCGCCCTCGACGAGCCTGCGCATCGTGGCGAGCAGCGTCGGGAGCGCCGCCGAGCGGGCGGGCTCCGCCGAGACGATCTCGAGCGCGCGGGTGAGGAGCCAGTCGCCGGAGAGGACCGAGACGGCGTTGCCCCAGATGACGCGCGAGGCGGGCTGGCCGCGCCGCAGCGGGCCGTCGTCGATCACGTCGTCGTGGAGGAGCGTCGCCGAGTGGGTCAGCTCGGCGGCGACCGCGTACGGCACCGCGGCGCGCATCTCGCCGCCGCAGGCGCCGCAGGCGAGGAGCGTCACCATGGGACGGATGCGCTTGCCGCCCGCCGAGACCAGGTGGCGCGCCGCGGCGCGGAGCTTCTCCTCGGCGTCCTCGGTCGCGCGGGTGAGCTGCTCCTCGAGCGCGACGAGGCTCTCCGGCAGCGCGGGGACGTCTGCGAGGGCGGCCTGCGCACGCTCGGGGCGGACGCCGCGCTCTGCGCTCGCGTCGAGCTGGGACAGGATGGCCTGCTCACTCGCTGCCACGGGGAGCCTCCGGGGACCGGCGCTTTCAACGAAAGTTGAACGGCATATAACGCGGGCGGCGCCGCGGGGTCAACGAATGCCCGACCCTCATTCGTAGTGCCGCACCGCCGGCCAGACCTCGGCGAGCGGGCGCGTCGCGCCGCGGCAGATCCAGATCCAGCGCGCGTCCTCGTAGGGCATCGTCCACGGGCTCGAGGGCAGCCTCGCGGCGAGCGTGCGCTCGCGGTACAGACCGGCGCCGCAGTCCTCGTGCGCATCCGAGACGACGATGAGCGGATCGCCACCCGTCGCCGGCGGGCCCCACAGGAAGTACTGGTTGTGACCGGAGACGACCGGCGCCCCGAGCCCCGGCGCGTGCACCTCGAGCGCCGCCGCCTCGCCGTAGTTCTGCGCGAACACGGCGGCGCGGGCGCGCGCCTCGGGCGGGAGGCCGCGCGTCACGTCCGCGACGGCGGCGGCGAGCGCCTCCCATCCGTGCTGGTCCGCGAAGATTTGCGGCAGCGCGCCGTACGCGTGCCGCTCGAGCGGCGCCGGCTTCAGCCCGAGCGCGGCCTGGTAGCGGACGAAGGCCTCGACGGGCAGGAGCGGGATCGCGAGGGGGAGCCCGATCGCGCCCGTGACCGCGATCGCACAGAGCGCCGCGAGGCGCGCCGCTCCGCGCCGGAGCGCCCGCTCGATCCCGACGCCGCCCGCGGCGAGCAGCATCGGCAAGGCGGGCGCGGCGTAGTAGGCCTTCCCGCGCGTGGCGACGAGGGTGGCGAGGTACAGGGCTCCCCCGATGGCGAGGAAGCGGAACGGCCGCGCCCGCTCGGCGAGGAGGAGCCAGGCGAGGCCGCCGAGCCACACGGGCGCGGCGAGCGGGCCGGGCTCGAGGAGGAGCGAGCGCGCGAAGCCGCCGAGCGAGAAGGGCGCGTTCTTCTCGAGCTGTCCGTTCCGGACGAGCTCCAGGAACGGCAGGCCGTGCGCCGCCTGCCACAGGACGTTCGGCAGGACGAGGACCGCGCCGAGCGCTGCGCCGGCGAGCGCCCATCGCGTCGCGAGCGCGCGTCGCGCCGGCGTGGCGAGGAGGCCGGCGAGGAGCCCGAGCGCGAGCAGCGCGGACGTGTACTTGAGGAGCGCGCCCGCGGCGGCGACGGCGCCGGCGAGGAGCCACCACCGAGGGGAGTCGCCCAGCACGAGCCGGACGAGCACGCAGGCGAGCGCGATCATCGCGAGCGGCTCGAACGCGTTCATCGTGAGGTAGTGGCCGAGCCCGGCGAGGAGCGGCGAGGCCGCCAGGGCCACGCCGGCGAGCGCCGCCGCGAACGCGCCGCCGCCGAGGCGTCGCGCGAGCCGCGCGGCGAGGAAGACCGTGGCGGCCGAGGCGAGCCACGCGGGGAGCCGCAGGCCGGGGACCCAGGTGCCGAAGAGCGCGTGCGCGACCCGGGCGACGAGCGCGATCCCGGGCGGCTGATCGACGTACCCCCACCCGAGCCGCTCGCCGCAGACGATGAAGTAGAGCTCGTCGCGGAAGATGCCGTAGCGGCCGCCGGCGGCCACGTGCAGCGCGAAGGTCGCGGCCGCGAGGGCGGCGGGGAGGAGGCGCGCCGCGCGGCCGCCCTCGGGTGCGGGGACGTCGGAGAACTCGGAGGGAGGAACCACCGCGGGCGAGCTCACGCGCGCGAGCCTACGGTGCCGCCCTCACTCCCGCCACTCCTCGAGCACCACGTCGTCATAGAAGACCTGACCCTCGTAGTAGTTCACGTGCGGGTCGCCGAACATGAACCAGTCCGGCCAGGTGCCGCCCGCCGGCCAGCGCGGAAACTCCGGTCCCACGAAGGAGCCCGTGTCCACGCAGCCCGCGGCGCCGGCGGCCTCGGCGGCGTCCACGGGGTAGTGCCAGAGGCACGTCTGTGCGGCGTCCACGCTCGCGCGGTAGGTCTGGTCGCCGCCGTAACGGAAGCGGCCCGAGATCTCGAGCGTGTAGCGCGGGCCGTCGCGCTCGATCGTCACGCGGTACCAGGTGTCCGGCAGGTACGCGTCCACGGCGCGTATCGCGCCGGAGGGCTGCCACGCGCCGTTCGAGAAGGAGAGGAACGCGTTGCCCGTCTTCGCGTCGCCCGGGCGCGAGCCGTCGAGCGCGATCATCATGATCGGGTGCTCGCCCGACGCGACGAAGCCGCTCCCGGTCCACACCTCCATCCACGGTGGGTAATGGTTGTCCGAGTCCACGACCACCTTGCGGTGGTGGTGGATCCAGGTGTTGTCGTGCGGCCGCGGGAGCGCGTCGAGGATGGTGAGCCAGTAGAAGCCGTTCTGGCTCGTCGCGCTCTCCCCCGGCCACCAGGGGCCGGCGGTCTCGTCGCCTCTGTCGTAGCCGTTCAGGCCGGGCTTCCCGTCGCCGAACGCGGCGTAGCCGACGCGCAGCGAGATGCGGTAGCGCGCCGGGAGCGGCTGCGTCGGGCGCACGACCGTCCCGTCCGTGTGCTCGGGCGAGCGGAGGCGCAGGACGTGGTTCGTTCCGCCGGCGGGATCGGCCACCACCGCGGCGCGGTCGGCGAGCGCCGCGTCGGCGCGGCGCGAGTACGACTCGAGCGTGAGCCAGCCGCTCGCGCCGAATGGCTCCGTGGCGCGGAACGCGGCGGGCGGGGTCACGCCGCGCGCCACGAAGAAGGCGCCGCCGTCGGCGAACGGGCCGTCGTCGGGCACCGGGTCGGGAGCGAAGGTGCCCGCGGGCAGGTCGCCGCCCTCGAAGTCCTCTCGCGCGACGACCGCCCAGCCCGGCGTCGTCGGGGTGCCCCCACCTCCGCCGCCTCCGCCGCCTCCACCTCCGCCGGTCCCCCCGCCGCCGTCCGTGCCGCCCCCCGACGGCTCGCCGGTCGAGCCGCCGTTCCGGCAGCCGGCGGCGGAGAGGGCGAGGAGGAGCATCGCGCAGAGCAGGCGGAGGAGCGGCATGGCCGTGATAGGTTGCGCACGTGCCGGTCGTGAAGCTCGTCCTCGAGTACGACGGGACCCGCTACGTCGGCTGGCAGGTCCAGCCCAACGGCCCGTCGATCCAGGCCGAGGTCGAGCGGGCCCTCGCGACGCTCCACAAGGAGCCGCGGCGCGTGACCGCGGCGGGGCGCACCGACGCGGGGGTGCACGCCCGCGGCCAGGTCGTCTCCTTCCCGGAGGCGCGGCCGCTGCCGCTCTCCGCCTACGTGAAGGGGATGAACGCGCTCCTCCCCGACGACGTCGCCGTCCGCACGGCGAGCGTCGAGCCGGACGGCTTCGATGCGCGCCGGAGCGCGCGTGGCAAGCGCTACCGCTACGTCGTCCTGAACCTCGAGACGCGCGCGCCGCTGTCGCGCCTCCAGGCGTGGCAGCTCTTCGGCGCGCTCGACGTCGGCGCGATGCGCGCGGCGTCGCGCCACCTGCTCGGTCGCCAGGACTTCGCTGCCTTCCAGGCGGCCGACTGCGCCTGCGAGCACGCCGTCCGCGACGTGCACCGGCTCGACGTGCTCGGCGAGGCGGGAGGGCGGGTGGAGCTGGTCGTCGAGGCGACGGCCTTCGTGAAGCACATGGTGCGGAACTTCGTCGGCACGCTCGTGGAGGTCGGGAAGGGCAGGCGGAGCGCGGACTCCATGCCCGCGCTCGTCGCGAGCCGCGACCGCACCCGGGCCGGAAGGACCGCACCGCCGCAGGGGCTCTTCCTCGAGGAGGTCTTCTACTGATTGGACCTCGCGCGGCGGCCCGCCGCGCGCGTTGACTCGCGAGTCGGCGCTCGCCGGCCCCGCCGCCTCGACGGGCCCATCCCGTGTGCTACGCTCCACGGTTCCTTTCCAAGCGAGGAGTCATGAGCCAGAAGAAGCTGAAGGTGGGCGTGCTCGGCGCGACCGGCATGGTCGGCCAGCGGTTCGTCGCGCTGCTCGAGAACCACCCCTGGTACGAGGTGACGCTCGTGGCCGCGAGCGCGAACTCCGCGGGCCAGAAATACGCCGACGCGGTGAAGGGGCGCTGGGCGCTCAAGACCGCGATCCCGGCCGCGACCGCCGCCCTCAGCGTGAAGAACGCCTCCGCGGTCGACGAGATCGCCCGCGAGGTGGACTTCGTCTTCTGCGCCGTCGACATGTCCAAGGAGGAGACGGCGAAGCTCGAGGAGGACTACGCGCGCCGCGAGACGCCGGTCGTGTCCAACAACTCCGCGCACCGCGGCACGCCCGACGTGCCGATGATGGTGCCCGAGGTGAACCCCGAGCACGCCGCGGTGATCGAGGCGCAGCGCAAGCGGCTCGGCGCCGCGCGCGGCTTCATCGCCGTGAAGCCGAACTGCTCGATCCAGAGCTACGTGCCGGCGCTCCACCCGCTCATGAAGTTCGGGCCGAAGCGCGTCGCGGTCTGCACCTACCAGGCGATCAGCGGCGCCGGGAAGACCTTCGAGAGCTGGCCGGAGATGGTCGACAACCTCATCCCCTTCATCAAGGGCGAGGAGGAGAAGTCCGAGCAGGAGCCCATGAAGATCTGGGGCCGGCTCGAGGGCGGCCGGATCGAGAAGGCGAAGGACCCGATCATCACCGCGCAGTGCATCCGGGTGCCCGCCTCCGACGGGCACATGGCGGCGGCGTTCGTGACCTTCGAGCGGAAGCCCGACCGCGCCGAGGTCATCGAGCTGTGGCGGAGCTGGGAGCCGAAGCCCCAGAAGATGGGGCTCCCCTCGGCGCCGAAGCCGTTCCTCACCTACTTCGAGGAGGACTCGCGGCCGCAGACGAAGCTCGACCGCGACATCGGCGGCGGCATGGGCGTCGCCATCGGCCGGCTGCGTCCCGACGCGCTCTTCGACTACCGGTTCGTGTCGCTCTCGCACAACACGGTGCGCGGCGCCGCGGGCGGCGCGGTGCTCACGGCGGAGCTCCTCACGGCCGAGGGCTGGATCCAGGCGAAGTAGCGCGCTCCGGTCGCGACCTGCGGCGCCGTGCCGTCCCGCGCCCGCGGGGCGCGCGGCGCCGCGCTGCGTCCGGCGTCGCTCACTGCGGGATCGGCGGCGCTCAGGCGTGGACCTCACGGTGCCTGAGCCACGGCACCTGCAGCCGGCTCTCGCGCTTCATGAGCCGCTCGTCCACCGAGAGCGGCCCGGCCCCGCCGATGAACAGCGCCAGCAGCCCGGCGAGGAAGAGGAGGTTCACCTCGATGCCCGGCATCCCGAACACCGGGCCCTTGTCGGTCATCCCGGTGATCTGGATGTAGCCGAAGCCGTACGGCGCGTGAACCCTGATCATCGCGACGAGCATCTCGAGCGAGAGCAGGAGGGCGACGAGCCAGGTGGCGGCGCCGACGATGAGCGCGATCCCGCCGAAGAACTCGACGATGCCTCCCACCCAGGCCATGAGCGCGGGCAGCGGGATCCCGAGCTGGGCGAGCATGCCCTGGAACTCGGCGTGCCCCGCGGCGGTGAGCTTCGGGGCGCCGTGGTACATGAACGAGATCCCGAGCAGGATGCGGAGCGGAAGCGGCCAGTAGTGTTCGAGGTGGCGATCCATCGCAGCGACCTCCTGGCGGCGAGGGAGCTGCCGCCTCTGGATCCATAGCTGCGCCGGCCTCCGCAGCAACCCGGAGTCACGCCGCTCCTCGCGCGCCGCTCGCCCTGCGCCGGTGCGCGGCGCCGCGTGATGGGCGCACGACCGGCCGCTCCGCGGCCTCCCGGGCGCCACGCCGCGCGGCCGCAGCCTCATGCCGAGTTGCCGTGCGGACGCCGCGCCGGTACAGAAGCACGGCCCCGCAAGCTCCGGAGAGCCCGATGCACCTCGACCCTGCCCGCGAGATCGCCCCCGGCGTCGTCCTCCTCGACTCGGGCTACGTCCGCCCGAAGCTCGCCGCCTGCTACGTCGTCCGGGGCGACGCGTCCGCCGCCGTGATCGAGACCGCGGCGTCCTCGTCCGTGCCGCGCATCCTCGAGGCGCTCGCCGCGTTCCGCATCGCGCCCGCGGACGTCTCGCACGTGGTCGTCACGCACGTGCACCTCGACCACGCGGGCGGCGCGGGGAAGCTCATGGAGGCGCTCCCTCGCGCGACGCTGGTCGCGCACCCGCGCGGCGCGCGCCACCTCGTCGATCCGTCGAAGCTCATCGCGGGCACCGCCGAGGTCTACGGTGAGGCGCGCTTCCGGGAGCTCTACGGCGACATCCCGCCCATCCCCGCGGCGCGGGTCGTCGAGGCGCCGGACGGCCACGAGGTGGATCTCGGCGGCCGCGTGCTCCGCATGCTCGACGCCCCCGGTCACGCGAAGCACCACCTCGTCGTCCACGATCCCGCGACGCGCGGCTTCTTCACCGGCGACGCGTTCGGCATCTCCTACCGCGAGGCCGACTCCGCGAAGGGGCCCTTCGTGTTCCCGACCACGACGCCGGTGCAGCTCGATCCGGCCGCGCTGCGGCGGACCGTGGAGCGCATGCTCGCGGAGAAGCCCGAGCGCATCTACCTCACGCACTTCGGGATGCTCGAGGGGGAGATCCCCCGCGCCGCCGCCCAGCTCCTCGAGGGCCTCGACGAGCACGTGCGGCTCGCGCGCGCGGCGCCCTCCGGGCCCGGCCGTCACGCCGCCCTGCGCGAGGCGCTCGCCGGTCAGCTCCTCCGCGGCCTCGCCGCGCACGGCGCGCCGCTCGCGCGCGAGGAGGCGCTGGCGGTGTACGGGGTGGACCTCGACCTCAACGCGCAGGGGCTCGAGGTCTGGCTCGACGCGCAGGCGTAGTGATCGTACGGGGGCTGCGCCCCCGCCCCGTCGGCGGCTCACCGCCGTCGCCGGGGCCCCACCCCTGCTCGGCGGGGCCCGTGAGCCCGTGCGCCCGCGTTCGCGGGTGCGCCCGGGCTCCCCGCCGGGAGGGGGCGTTGCCCCCTCCCCGTGCGTTGCACGGGGCCCCTCCCCGGTTCGACCACCTATCAATGCACGAGCGCCTCGCCCTCGACGGCGCGGGCGCCCTTCGCGAACGTGATGTTCCCGTCCGGCCCCTCGTCCACCACGACGTGGTCGCCGGCCTTGAACTCGCCGCGCAGGAGCTTCGTCGCGAGCGGGTCCTGGATCATCCGCTGGATGGCGCGCTTCAGGGGGCGCGCCCCGTAGACCGGGTCGTAGCCCGCGTCGGCGATGGCCTCGCGCGCCGCAGGCGAGAGCTCGATCGTGATGCGCCGCTCCTCGAGGAGCTTGCGCAGGCGCGCGAGCTGGATCTCCACGATGCGCCCGACGTGCTCGCGCGACAGCGGGCGGAAGACCACGATCTCGTCCACCCGGTTCAGGAACTCCGGCCGGAACTCCGCGCGCAGGTTCTCGAGCGCCGCCTCCCGGATCGCCGAGACGTCGGCCCCCGGGCGGCCGGCGAGCCGCTGGATCTCCTGCGAGCCGATGTTGGAGGTCATGATGACGACCGCGTTCCGGAAGTCGACGGTGCGCCCCTGGCCGTCGGTGAGCCGGCCGTCGTCGAGGATCTGGAGGAGCACGTTGAAGACGTCGTGGTGCGCCTTCTCGATCTCGTCGAAGAGGATCACCGCATACGGCCGGCGGCGGACCGCCTCGGTGAGCTGGCCGCCCTCCTCGTAGCCGACGTAGCCGGGGGGCGCGCCGATGAGCCGCGACACGGCGTGCTTCTCCATGTACTCGCTCATGTCGAGGCGGACCATCGCGGCCTCGTCGTCGAACAGGAACTCGGCGAGCGCGCGGGCGGTCTCCGTCTTCCCGACGCCGGTGGGCCCGAGGAAGATGAACGAGCCGATCGGCCGGTTGGGATCCTGGAGGCCCGAGCGCGCGCGGCGCACCGCCGCCGAGACCGCCTGCACCGCCTCGTCCTGGCCGACGACGCGCTCCCGCAGCCGGTCCTCCATGCCGAGGAGCTTCTCGACCTCGCCCTCGACGAGCTTCGAGACCGGGATGCCGGTCCACTTGGAGACCACCTCGGCGATCTCCTCGGGCGTGACCTCCTCCTTCAGCATCGCGCCGTCGCGCTGCAGGCCGGCGAGGCGCTCCTGCAGCTCCGCCACGCGCCGCTCCACCTCCGGGAGCCGGCCGAACTTGATCTCGGCGGCCTTCTGGAAGTTCGCCTCGCGCTCCGCCTTCGTCTGCTCCTGCTTCAGCCCGTCGATCTCCTGCTTCGCCTGCGCGAGGTCCTGGATGACCGCCTTCTCCGCGTCCCAGCGGCTCTTGAGGCGCGCGAACTCCTCGTTCAGCGCGGCGAGCTCCTTCTCCGCCTGGCCGAGCCGGTGCCGCGAGGCCTCGTCCTGCTCCTTCTGCAGCCCCTGCCGCTCGATCTCGAGCTGTGCGATGCGGCGGCGCACCTCGTCCACCTCGGTCGGCATCGAGTCGATCTCGATGCGCAACCGGCTCGCCGCCTCGTCGACGAGGTCGATGGCCTTGTCAGGCAGGAAGCGGTCGGTGATGTAGCGGTGGCTGAGCCGCGCCGCCTCGACGAGCGCCGCGTCCTGGATGCGGACCTTGTGGTGCAGCTCGTAGCGGTCCTTGAGGCCGCGCAGGATCGAGATGGTGTCGGCCACCGACGGCTCGCCCACGAACACCGGCTGGAAGCGCCGCTCGAGGGCGGGGTCCTTCTCGACGTGCTTGCGGTACTCGTTCACGGTGGTGGCGCCGATCGCGTGCAGCTCGCCGCGCGCGAGGGCGGGCTTCAGCATGTTGCCCGCGTCCATCGCGCCCTCGGCGGCGCCGGCGCCGATGATGGTGTGCATCTCGTCGATGAAGAGGATGATCTGGCCCTCGGACGAGACGACCTCCTTGAGGACGCCCTTCAGCCGCTCCTCGAACTCGCCGCGGTACTTCGCGCCCGCGACCATCGCGCCGAGGTCGAGCGCGAGGAGGCGCTTCCCCTTGAGCCCCTCGGGTACGTCGCCGTCCACGATGCGCCGGGCGAGCCCCTCGACGATGGCGGTCTTGCCGACGCCCGGGTCGCCGACGAGCACGGGGTTGTTCTTCGTGCGGCGGGAGAGGATCTGGACGACGCGGCGGATCTCGTCGTCGCGCCCCACCACCGGATCGAGCTTCCCCGCCTTCGCGAGCGCGGTGAGGTCCTTCGCGTACTTCTCGAGGGCGCGGTACTGGCTCTCGGCCTCGGGCGACGTCACGCGCGCCCCGCCGCGCACGTCCTGGAGCGCGGCGACGATCCGGTCCGGCGTCGCCCCCGAGGCGCGCAGCGCCTCGCCCGCGCCGGTCTTCTCCTCGGCGGCGGCGAGCAGGAGGTGCTCGGTCGAGACGTACTCGTCCTTGAGCCGCTTCGCGGCGTCCTCGGCGCGGTCGACGAGCTTCGCGAGCCGGTTCGCGAGGTACGGCTCCGCGCCGGAGACCTTGGGCACGGTGCGCAGCTCGTCCTCCACGCGCGAGGCGACGAGCGACGGCTCCGCGCCGATCTTCTCCAGGATGGGCGTCGCGGTCCCCTCCGGCTGGGAGAGGAGGGCGAGCACGAGGTGCTCGACGTCGATGGCCTGGTGGTCGCGGCGGCGCGCCTCGCTCTGGGCGGCGGCGAGCGCCTCCTGGGCCTTCACGGTGAGCTTTTCCATTCGCATGGCGCGAACGTAAGACCGCGGGGGGGCTTGGCAAGCAGCGCCGCCGCGGCAGGAAAGCCGGAATTGCATCGCTCCGGCTCGTGTAGAGTCGAGGCCCGCCCGGGGATGGGCGCCTCCATGGTGGACGATCTGACCCTGCCTCGCGCGGCCTCGCGACCGCCCACCGCCTCGTCCGGGCTGCGGCTCGCGTGGCTCGTCGCGCTCGCCGCGCCCCTCGTCATCCTCCTCGCGCTGCCCGGGCTGCACGAGCCGCTCTCTGCGGCCCGGTACCTCCCCGTCCACACCGTCCTCGAGCTGCTCGTCGTCGGCGTGGCGTTCGCCACGTTCGGCGTGCAGTGGTTCGCGGCCCGCGAGTTCCCGGATCGACGGGCGCAGGTGATCGGCCCCGCGTTCCTGGCGGTGGGGCTCTTCGAGGCCCTGCACCTGCTCACGTTTCCGGGGATGCCGGGCGTCGGGGGCCCGGGGACGACCGAGCGGGGCATCTACTACTGGTTCCTTGCCCGCCTCTGGACCGTGGGGACGCTCGTCTGGGTCGCGCGGCTCCCGCCGAGCGATCGGAGCCTGCGGCCGGGCAGGGCGCGCCTGCTCGTCCCCCACCTCGTCGCGGTCACGGCCTTCGTCGCGGTCGAGCTCGCCTTGCCGGGCGATCGGGCCTTCTTCTACGTGGAGGGAGGCGGGCTCACGTCCGCGAAGGTCGGGCTCGAGCTCTTCGTCGCGGCGGTCGCGCTCGTGGGCGCGCTCGTGCACCACCGCGCCGCCCGCGCCGGCGACCGCGGCGCCCGCACGCTCGCGGCGGCGCTCGCGGTCACCGTCCTCTCCGAGCTCTCCCTCACCCTCTACGCGCGCCCGTTCGATCCGGTGCACGTGCTCGGGCACGCGTACCTGGTGCTCACCTTCTTCCTCATCTTCCGCGCGCTGTTCGTGGGCGCGGTGGTCGCTCCGCACCGCGAGCTCGTCGCGCTGCGGAGCCACATCGAGAACGAGCTCAACGTCACCATCGCCGAGCTGCGCGCGACGAAGGAGAGCCGCGAGGACCTGCTCCGCGCCGTCTCTCACGACCTGCGCAACCCGCTCCAGATCGTGCTCCTCAAGGCGCAGGTGCTCGGCCGCCACGGGGCGAAGCCGGGCGCGGCGGAGAAGGCCGCGCGCGACATCGCGCTCGCGGGCAGGCGGATGGAGCGGATGCTGCGCGATCTCGCCGACGCGGCGCGCCTCGAGAGCGGCGCCGCGCTCGCGCTCCAGCGCGCCGCCGTGGACGTGCGCGCGTTCGTGGCGGAGGCGATCGAGCTCAACCGCGGGGTGTTCGACCCGCAGCGCCTCGAGGTCGCCGTGCCGGACGGCCTCCCGCCGGTGCACGCCGATCCCGACCGGCTCGACCGCGTCCTCGTGAACCTGGTCGGGAACGCGCTCAAGCACACCGCCGGCCGCGTCGTCGTGAGCGCCAACCCGGCCGGCGCCTTCGTGCGGATCTCCGTCATGGACGAGGGGCCCGGGATCGCGCCCGAGGACCAGCAGCGGATCTTCCAGCGCTACGTGCGAGGTCCCGGGCGGGAGGCCGACGGGCTCGGCCTCGGGCTCTACATCGTGCGGCGGCTCGTCGAGGCTCACGGGGGCGAGGTCGAGCTCGTGAGCGCGCCCGCGGCGGGCAGCACGTTCAGCTTCACGCTGCCCGTCGCGACGCCCGGTTGACGGCGCTGCGTCCGGGCGCCACGGCCCCCGGCCGGACCTTGCGGCCGTGCGCGCGGGGTCACATGCCTGCCGCTGGGCCGTTCCCCCTATGACGAGCACGCACCCCGCGATCCTCTCCGTCGGCCGCGCGCTGCCCCCGAACTTCGTGGATCAGGAGACGCTCATCGCGGCCCTGTCCGCGTACTGGGGCGCGCGGCACTTCAACGTCGAGCGTCTCGCCGATCTGCACCGCGCTGCACGCGTGGGCGGCCGCCACCTCGCCCTTCCGCTCTCCGAGTACCCGGCGCTCGACTCGTTCCGGAAGACCAACGACGCGTTCATCCGGGTCGGGAGCGAGCTGGGCGCGGCGGCCGTGTCGGAGGCGCTCGCGCGGGCGGGCGTCACCCCGCGCGAGGTGGACCATCTCTACTTCGTGACCGTCACCGGCGTCGCCACCCCCTCGCTCGACGCGAAGCTCGTGAACCGGCTGGGGATCTCGCCCTCGGTGAAGCGGACGCCGATCTTCGGCCTGGGCTGCATGGCGGGCGCGGCGGGGCTCGCCCGGGCCTCGGACGCCCTGCGGGCGTTCCCCGGCGAGGTGGCGGTGCTCGTCTCGGTCGAGCTCTGCTCGCTCACCCTCCAGCGGGAGGACACCTCCATCGCGAACGTCATCGCGAGCGGCCTGTTCGGGGACGGCGCGGCGGCGGTGGTGCTCCAGGGCGGCGAGCGCGCCCCCGCGCCCGACCACGCGCCGCGGATCCTCGCGACCCGCTCGGTGTTCTACCCGGACACGGAGTGGGTGATGGGGTGGGACGTCGTCGACACGGGCTTCAAGGTGGTCCTCTCCGCGAAGGTGCCGGAGGTGATCCAGGCGAACGTCGGCGGAGACGTGGATCGCTTCCTCGCCGCGAACGGGCTCTCGCGCGGCGACGTGCGCCACTTCATCGCCCACACCGGCGGGCCGAAGGTGCTCGAGGCCTTCCGCCGCGCCCTCGACCTGCCGGAGGCGGCGCTCTCCCGGTCCTTCCGTTCGCTCCAGGAGGTCGGCAACCTCTCCTCCGCCTCGGTGCTCTTCGTCCTCGGCGACCTGCTCGACGCGGGCGAGGCCCGCCCCGGAGACGTGGGCCTCCTCGCCGCGATGGGCCCGGGCTTCTCGGCCGAGCTCGTCCTCCTCCGGTGGTGACCATGACGGATCGTGAAGCAAGGGTGGCGCACGAGATCCTCCGCATCGCGCGCGACGAGCTCCGGCTCGGCGACGCCACGCCCGCGCCCGACGCGGCCCTCGCGGGCGCGCTCGACTCGCTCCAGCTCCTCTCGCTCGTCGTCGCCGTGGAGGACCGCTTCCGGATCGTCCTCGAGGACGACGACGCGGCCGGAACGCGCACGCTCGCGGATCTCGCGCGGCTCGTCGCGGCGCGCTCGGACGCGGCGCTCATCCCCGCCCAGGCGCCGGAGCCGGCCCGGTGAGGCTCGTGGGGCCACCGGCGCCCGCGCCGCGCTCCCCGACGCTGGCGCACGCGCTCCGCGCGGCCGTGGGCCACCCGAGCGGCGTCACGTTCGTCGATCTCCACGAGCGCGAGCGCACGCTCCGGTGGGCCGAGGTCGCCGACCGCGCGGAGCGGGTGGCCGCCGCGCTCGCGGCGCGGGGCGTGGCGCCGGGCGATCGGGTGGCGATCGTGCTCCGCACGGAGCCCGCCTTCCTGGACGCGTTCTTCGGGGCGTGGCTCGCCGGGGCGGTGCCCGTGCCGCTCTATCCGCCGGTCAGGCTCGGCCGGATGGAGGAGTACCTCGCGCAGACGGCCCGGATGCTCGAGGTGTCGGGCGCGCGGCTCGTCGTCTCCTCCGGCGCGGTGCGGCGCCTCCTCGGCGGCGCCATCGCGCGGGCGGCGCCGCCGCTCGGCTGCGCCGACGCGGCGGAGCTCTCGCAGGAGACCGGTCGACTCTCGCGCGCCTCCGAGCCCGAGGCGCTCGCGCTCGTGCAGTTCTCGTCCGGCTCGACGGTGGACCCGAAGCCGGTCGCGCTCACCCACGCCGCGCTGGAGGCCCAGGTGGACGCGCTCGTCGAGCGGGTCCGGCCCGACGCGAACGACGCGCTCGTCTCCTGGCTGCCGCTCTACCACGACATGGGGCTCATCGGCTGCCTGCTCGCGGCGATGAGCTACCCGGGCCGCCTCGTGCTCATCGCGCCCGAGCACTTCCTCGCGCGCCCCGCGCTGTGGCTCCGCGCCATCGCGCGCCACCAGGGCACGATCTCGGTCGCGCCGAGCTTCGCCTACGCCTACTGCGCCGATCGCGTGAAGGACGCGGAGCTCGCCGGGCTGTCGCTCGGGACCTGGCGCCTCGCGCTCGACGGCGCCGAGCCGGTCTCCGCGGAGGCGATGCGGAGGTTCGCGGCGCGCTTCGGGCCGCACGGCCTCGATCCGGCGGCGCTCGTGCCGGTCTACGGCCTCTCCGAGGCGGCGCTCGCGGTCACCTTTAGCCCGCGCGGGCGGCCGCTCGAGGGGCGTCGGGTCGATCCCGCGCGCCTCGCCCGCGACGGCACCGTCGCGCCCGGGCCGCGCGAGCTCGTCTCGGTGGGCCCGCCCATCGCGGGCGTCGAGGTGGAGATCCGCGACGAGGACGGAGCGCTCGCCGGGGAGGGCCGCCTCGGGCGCGTGTTCGTGCGCGGGCCGTCCCTCATGCAGGGCTACCTCGGCGATCCCGCCGCGACGCGGCGCGCGCTCTCGGGCGGCTGGCTCGACACGGGCGATCTCGGGTTCGCGCTCGGGGGCGAGCTGTACGTGCACGGGCGCGCGAAGGACGTCGTCATCGTGCGCGGCGCGAACCACGCGCCCGACGAGTTCGAGGCGGCCCTCGCGGGCGTGGCGGCGGTCCGGCCGGGCTGCGCCGTGGCGGTCGGCTTCGTCCCCCTCGGCGAGGGGGACGGCGAGGGCGGCGAGGCGCTCGCCATCCTCGCCGAGCGCGCGCGGGGGGCGCGGGACGACCCGGCGGCCGAGTCGGAGATCCGGCGGGCGGTGCTCGAGCGCACCTCGATCGCGCCGTACACGGTGCGCCTCCTCGAGCCGGGGACCCTGCCGCGCACCTCCTCCGGCAAGCTCCGGCGCCGGGAGGCCCTGCGGCGCTTCCTCGCCGGCACGCTCGTGCCGCCGCGCCGGGCGACGGCGCTCCGGCTCGCGCTCGCGCTCCTGCGCGGCGAGCTCGCCCTCGCCCAGGCGCGGGCGCGCCGGCGGCGGCCCGCGTGAACGGCCCCCTGCGCGACGCCGTGGTGGTGGGCGGCGGCCCCGCCGGGCTCGCCTTCGCGATCGCGGCGGCGCGGCGCGGGCTCTCGGTGACGGTGCTCGAGAAGCGCGAGGGGCCGGTGGACAAGGCGTGCGGGGAGGGGATCCTCCCCGCCGGCGTGCGGGCGCTCGCGGCGCTGGGGGTCACCGGCCGGCTCGACCCGGAGCACACCGCGGCCTTCCAGGAGATCCGCTGGATCGAGCGGCACGACGCGGCCCGGCTCAGGCTCCCGGCGCCTGGCGGGCTCGGAGTGCGCCGGACGGCCCTCTCGGCCGCGCTCTCGGCGCGGGCGCGGGAGGCGGGCGCGGAGCTCGTCCAGGCCGACGTGCACGCGCACCGGCGCGAGCGCGACCGGATCTGGGCGGTCTCCTCCGCAGGCGACGTCCCCGCCAAGGTGCTCGTCGCGGCGGACGGGCTCTCCTCCGCGGTGCGCCGCCGCGAGGGGCTCGAGCGCTCAGCCTCCGGCCCCGCCCGCTACGGCGTCCGGCGCCACTTCGCCATCCCGCCCTGGGCGGAGGCGGTGGAGGTTCACTTCGGGCCGGGCGCGGAGGCCTACGTGACGCCCGTCGGCGCCCGGCGCGTCGACGTGGCCTTCCTGTTCGAGCGGCAGGGGCCGGTCGAGTACGAGGCGCTCCTCGCGCGCTTCCCCGCCCTCGCCCACCTGCTCGAGGGCGCACCCGCGATCACCGCGCCGCGCGGCGCGGGGCCGCTCGCGCGGCGGGCGCGCGCCCGGATCGCCGACCGGCTGGTGCTGCTCGGCGACGCGGCCGGCTACCTCGACGCGGTCACGGGGGAGGGACTCTCCCTCGCGTTCGGCTGCGCGCTCGATCTCGCGGCGCTCCTGCCGGCCGCGCTCGGCGAGGGCGCGACGCGCGCGGCGCTCGCGCCGTACGAGCGCGCCTGGCGCCGCAGGTTCGCCCCTTACTGGGCGTGGACCCGGATCGTGCTCGGACTGACCCGGCACCCTGCGCTCCGGCACCGCATGCTCGCGCTCGCCGCCTCGCGTCCGGCGCCGTTCGAGCGGGCGGTCCGCCTCGCCGTGGGGTGACCTCTCCCGGCGCCTCGAGCCGTGCGCCGCGAGCGCCCGGCCGAGCGGCGGGAGCCCCGGGCGCGACGGGGGTAGGCTCCGAAAGCGTTGCCCATCTCGACGATGCGCCGCGTTCGGGGTATGTCCCCCGTCCCCGCGGGCCCCGGAGTTCCCGGCGTCCGGCGGGCCACCCGCGGCATACCATCCGCCGCAAGGAGGGCTCATCATGCGCTGCACCGTCCTCGGCGCCGGCTCCTGGGGCACCGCGCTGGCCTCGCTCCTCGCGTCCAAGGGGTACACCGTCACGGCGTGGGACAAGGACCACGCCGTCATCGACGCGATCGCCAAGACCCACCGCAACGATCGCTATCTCCCCGGCACGCCGCTGCCGCCCTCGCTCCTCACCACCCCCGACATCACCCGGGCGCTCGAGGGGGCGGAGCTGGTCGTCGTCGCCGTCCCCTCCCACGCGGTGCGCCAGGTGGCCATCGAGGCCAAGCGCCACGTGCACGCCGGCACCCCGGTCGTCTGCGTCGCGAAGGGCATCGAGCTCGACACCCTCATGACCATGAGCGAGGTGCTCGAGGACGTCCTGCCGGTGCCGCTCCACCCCTACATCGCGGTGCTCTCGGGCCCGTCGTTCGCGAAGGAGGTCGCGAAGGGGCTCCCCACGGCGGTGACCGTGGCCGCGCGCTGGGACCGGGTGGCGAAGCAGGTCCAGGACGCGTTCCACACCCGCACCTTCCGCCCGTACACCTCGAGCGACGTCGTCGGCGCGGAGATCGGCGGCTGCGTGAAGAACGTGGTCGCGATCGCCGCCGGCATCTCCGACGGCCTCGAGTTCGGCGCGAACGCGCTCGCGGCGCTCATCACGCGGGGCCTCGCCGAGATCACCCGCCTCGCGGTTCGCAAGGGCGCGAACCCCCTCACCCTGTCCGGGCTCTCCGGCCTCGGCGACCTCGTGCTCACCTGCTCGTCGGACCTCTCCCGCAACCGCACCGTGGGGCGCGGGCTCGCCGCGGGGAAGACGGCCGAGCAGATCCAGAAGGAGCTCGGCCAGGTCGCCGAGGGGATCCGCAACGCCAAGAGCGCGCGCGACCTCGCGCGCCGGCTCGGCGTCGACATGCCCATCACGGACACCGTGTACCGGGTCCTCTACGAGAACGTCCCGCCGCGCGACGCGGTCACGGCGATCATGATGCGCGAGACGAAGCCGGAGATGTGACGCGGCTTCGCGCACGATCCCGGGCCTGCGGCGGGCGTCCTCGCTCCTGCGCGGACGCGCGTGCGCTCGGCCGGAGCGTCCCCTAATCTATGCGAATGAGCCCCGACGCCTCCCGCGCGCTGTGCGGGACCCCCGACGAGTTCGAGCGCGGCTGCCGCCGCGACATGGATCGCGCCCGCGCGGAGGCCGACCGGCTGAAGGCGATGCCGGCGCCGCGCGCCGCGCCTGCGGCGCTCGCCGCCTTCGACGCCGCCTTCGGGGCGCTCTCCGACGCCGCCTCGCGCGCGAGCCTCGCCCGCAACGTCCACCCGGACCCGCGCATGCGGGACGCCGCCGAGCGCTCGGAGCAGGAGATCGACGCGCTCTCGACCGAGCTCTCGCTCGATCGCGGCCTGTACGACGCGATCGCGGCGCTCGACGTCTCCGGGGAGGACGGGGCGACCCGCTACTACCTCCAGAAGAGCCTGCGCGACTTCCGCCGCGCCGGCGTCGATCGCGACGAGGCCACCCGCACGCGCGTCCGTGCCCTCCGCGAGGAGCTCGTGCGGATCGGCCAGGAGTTCGGGCGCAACATCAAGGACGACGTGCGGCGCATCGAGCTCGCGCCGGCGGAGCTCGACGGGCTGCCCGAGGACTGGCGGCGAGCGCATCCGGCCGGCCCGGAGGGCAAGGTCGTCGTCACGACCGACAACACCGACTACGTGCCGTTCATGACGTACGCGCGGAGCGAGCGCGCCCGCGAGGCGCTCTGGCGCCTGTACCGCCTGCGGGGCCACCCGAAGAACCTCGACGTGCTCGCGCGCATGCTCTCGCGCCGCGCCGAGCTCGCGCGGCTCCTCGGCTACGAGAGCTGGGCGGCCTACGTCACCGAGGACAAGATGATCGGCAGCGACCGCGCCGCCGCCGAGTTCGTCGAGAAGATCGCCCGGGCCGCGGAGGCGCGGATGCGCCGCGACTTCGGGCAGCTCCTCGCCCGCAAGCGCGAGGACGTCCCCGGCGCCGAGCGCGTCGAGCCCTGGGACAGCGCCTACCTCCAGGAGCGCGTGAAGGCCGAGCAGTACGGGTTCGACTCGCAGTCGGTGCGCCCCTACCTCGACTACGCCCGCGTGAAGGACGGCGTCCTCGACGTCACGGGGCGGCTGTTCGGCATCGCGTACCGCCCGGTGCCCGACGCCCCGGTCTGGCACGCGGAGGTCGAGGCGTACGACGTGGTGGAGGGCGAGAAGCTCGTCGGGCGCGTCTACCTCGACATGCACCCCCGCGACGGCAAGTACAAGCACTACGCCCAGTTCACGCTCGCCTCCGGCCAGGCCGGGCGGCAGCTGCCGGAGGGCGTCCTCGTCTGCAACTTCCCGCGCCCGCAGGGCGGCGCGCCCGCGCTCATGGAGCACGGCGACGTGAAGACGTTCTTCCACGAGTTCGGCCACCTGCTCCACCACGTCCTCGGCGGGCACACGCGCTGGGCGGGGCAGTCCGGCGTGGCCACCGAGTGGGACTTCGTCGAGGCGCCCTCGCAGATGCTGGAGGAGTGGGTGTGGGATCCCGGCGTGCTCGCCGGCTTCGCGCGCCACGTGGACACCGGCGCGCCGCTCCCCGCCGACGCCGTCCGGCGCATGAAGGCCGCCGACGAGTACGGCAAGGGGCTCATGGTGCGGCAGCAGATGTTCTACGCCGCGACGAGCCTCGAGCTGCACCGGCGCGACCCCAAGAGCCTCGACACGACCGCGCTCGTGGCGGAGCTGCAGGAGCGCTACACGCCGTTCCGCCACGTGGACGGGACCTACTTCCACGAGTCCTTCGGGCACCTCGACGGCTACTCCGCCGTCTACTACACGTACATGTGGTCGCTCGTGATCGCGAAGGACCTGTTCGGCCCGTTCCGCGAGAAGGGGCTCATGGATCCGGAGCCCGCCCGCCGCTACCGCCGCGCGATCCTGGAGCCCGGCGGCTCGAAGCCCGCCGCCGAGCTCGTGAAGGACTTCCTCGGGAGGCCCCACGCGTTCGACGCGTACGAGCAGTGGCTGAACGCGTAGGGGCGAGCAGCGCACGCAGAAAGACTGCAGCGCCCACGCGGCGGCGGAGGGGGGGCCGCGTGGGCGCCTTGCTGCACCTGCGACTCTCGGCCGGCGCGGGGCGCCGGGAAGTGAAAGGCCCATCGTGATTCGCGACAGGCGAGCGAAGCGAGCCCGCCGGGGCGCCGGCCCCGCCCCCGGCCCCCCCCGCGCGGCGGCGCCCGGGGCCCGGCGCGCGCGGGGGGGGGCCCCGC